>JAYWDA010000305.1:0-12969 GCA_043780105.1 Pseudobdellovibrionaceae bacterium
AAAGAAAGGGATCGTTAACGATCCCTTTCTTTTCACCTCGGATATTGAATATCTCGACTGCCTTTGGCATGAGCTTATTTTGCATACTCGTTTTTACCAGCTTTACTGTGAAAAAAATTTTGGTGAATTTATTCATCATGATCCCATCACTGAAAACCCACAGAGATTATCCTTAGTTCAAACAGCTGAATTAATCGAAAAACAATTAAATATTGTTGCGGAATATTTGGGGGAAGATTTTTTAGAACGCATTTACGTTATTTATCCTTCGAAAATAAAGGAGCCTTAAAAATGATCGATTTAGGCGATGGCTACAGTCTCGATATTATTGATGCCGCAGAACTTTCGCGAATTCAAAATGAACATTTTAAAAATGTTTTTGTGGGCCGTTCAAATTCACCTCTGAAGTGGAAAATTCCTGAAGCAGCTCAAGCAAAGATAAACTCAAGACAAAAAGAAATCTGGGCGTTGCGGCTTGGCGTCTATTTTGAGGGATCTGCTGTCGGCTGGCATCATGGCTTCGCGACTGACGTTGAAACTTACTATATGCAAAACTCTGCGATCATTAAAGAGCACCGAGGAAATAGTCTTTATTCACGAATGCTGAAAGAGATCATACCTATACTCGAAAGAGAAGGGTTCCAAGTCATTACCAGTCTTCATCATCCTAACAATTTCAATGTGCTTATTCCGAAGCTAAAAAATGGATTTGTTATATCCGCTATGCAAGTCCACGAAAGATTTCGTTTTTTAGTAGAATTAAAATACTTTTTTGATCCGGAAAGGCGCAAATCTTTTGATATGCAAATTGGTTTTGAATAGGGGGAGGGCGTTTAAAATTTAATATTCATTCCAGGAAGCGCATCTGGTTTGGGACCAGATGTTCGCAGATTCGAATCCTGTCTCCCCGACCAATTAATTACCCAAAAGTTTTTTAAAATCTAGAAATCTAAGAAAGTACCCGGTCAACTCATAGAGCTGAAAAGCAAAGAGCTCGGATTGTCTTCAAGCTCTTTGATGATTTTTTAGTTTTTGGGAAAGCAGGGATTACAAAACTACTTTAATTCAGAAATTTGATAAAATTTATCAAGCTGTGGGCCATTCATAACAAAAATTCCAGCGTCACGCTTTGCTAACTCAAGCATCTTTTTTAAAGATTCAGATTTTGAAATCGAAATAATTTCGCAAGATACGCGGAGAACCTGTGCCGAACATGCTTTTTCAAAAAGCTCAACTGCCCCTGCACGATCCGATTGGCTGCCATATTTATTGAAAATTTCACGACATGCTTTAAAATTACCATTCAAGCAATCACTTTGAGTGAAGGCCCAAGTTTGAGAAAAGCTAACTAAAATTATTCCAAAAATTATTTTCTTCATGGATCACTCCTGCAAAAATTTTCTATCAAAATCGACCTCTGGTCAATTTTGATCTCCAAATGCCAAGCTGCGGGTCACTTAGACGGTGTATATTGAAGCCCCTCGGATTTTGTTTGAGCCTGATAGGCTGAGTAGCCCTAAAAGGCGATATATTTGAGGGTAGATCAGGGCGCTGTTAGGTAAGCCTCTGCTTAAAGTGGACGCCCGCCCTCTAAAGCTGGTTCATAGTTATTAATATAATAGACTATATTCCCTATTTTAACGTATAATTGGGAGTACAGTCTAATAAAATAAGGAGGTTTTATGCTCAAGCGCCTGAGTTCACTTTCAAAGAATCAAAGTTTTTTTCTGTTTGGCGCTCGAGGAACCGGCAAATCAACGTTGCTTCGCTCATTGTCACAATTTAAAGATTGTTTATTTATTGATCTTTTAAGACCCAGCCAAGAAGAGATATATTCCTTGGATCCTGAAACCCTCATTCGGCAAACACAAAATATGACCAAAAAAAATTGGGTTGTCATCGATGAGATCCAAAAATGTCCAAAACTGCTTGATGTTGTTCATGGCCTGATTGAAGAGCGAAAAATTAATTTTGCGTTAACAGGATCAAGTTCACGCAAACTAAAGCGCGGCGGGGCCAATTTGCTAGCGGGGCGTGCCGCGGTTTTTTCGATGTTTCCTCTGACTTATTTTGAACTACAAAATAAATTAAGCCTGTCTGAAGTTCTAAATTGGGGAACCTTGCCAAAAATTCTTGAGTTTTCGACGGTACTTGAAAAAAACAGATATCTTAAATCCTATGTACACACCTACTTAAAAGAAGAAATTCAGGTTGAGCAAGTTGTGCGCAAACTAGAACCATTCAGACTTTTTCTGCCAGTCGCAGCTCAGATGGATGGACAAATTTTAAATTATTCTAAGATTGCTAAAGATGTCGGTGTTGATCACAAAACGATTGCAAATTATTATCAGATTTTAGTTGATACAAATCTGGGATTTTTTTTAGACTCTTATCATAAATCTGTTCGCAAAGTTCAACATGAAACTCCACGATTTTATTTTTTTGATACCGGCGTTAAACGAGCGTTAGAAAAGCAAATCAATATTCCACTTGCACCAAAAACTACATCTTACGGGAATGCCTTTGAGTCTTGGTTCATCAACGAATGCCACCGCTATAACAGCTATTTTGAACTTGATTATTCATTTTCATATTTAAGAACAAAAGACGATGCCGAAATTGATTTAATTATCGAAACTCCGGATAAAAAAACTTTTCTAATTGAAATAAAATCAGCAACAAAAATTAATGCCGATCACTTAAAGCATATGTTGTCATTTCGAAAAGATTTTATCGGCGCACAGTACATTTGCGCATGTGATATTTTGCACAAAGAAATGTATGAGGACATTCAAGTATTGCCGTGGCGTGACGCTTTGAAAAAGATTTTTAAGCACGATTAAATTCAAAATATGGTTAGATTCCGAATCAATTTAATTCTGAAGAAAACGACCCACGTTTGTTTTAATGCCTTCAAAAACTGAAAGCTTCACGGCATCTGTTTTTACACTGACATACAGATCGCGAAACACACATTCAATATCTTTTGGTCGCAGCAAGCGCAGTGTTCCGCTTTCCACTTGCGAGGCGACGAGCAGCCTAGGCAAAAATGCAATTTGATCTGTGTTTTGAAGAATCGGTATAGCGGTATCGGCACCTGAGGTTTCATGACCGACTTTTCGTTTTGAAATTGGAATTGGAAAAAAATCATTTCCCTTCATAAGTCCCTCCGCCGTCCAATAGGTGGGAGAAATAAATTGGTAGGGATTGAGATCGGCTTTCAAGATCTGTTTTTTTAAAGGATGATTCGTTCGAACACACAACACCCATTCGATTTTGCCAATTTTTTGAGACAGCCAGGTTTGGGGCCAGTCCAAACGCCCTAAATGGAAAGCAATTTCAAAAGCGCCACGAAGTCCCGCACTGATCATTTGATCAGGTGCCAGATCTAAAAATCTAAATGTCGATTGGGGAGTAGCGCCAGAGTCTTTCACCGCGGCCGGTGCCACAAGGTAATTAATTAGAAAAGAGGTCGCGGCGACGCCGATGGTTTGGCTTGTCTGCTTTTGTTGAAGCGATTCAATCTTATACGCGCTTTCTAAAATTTCTTCTGCTAGCAAAACAAGCTGAGAGCCCGTTTCAGACAGGACAATTCCGAAATTGGAGCGCTTAAATAAAGTCGTTTTCATTTTCCGTTCAACCGATTGAATCAGTTTTGAGACCTGTCCCGGAGTGGTTTTTAACCGGCGGGAAACTTCGCGGATCGACTTAGTTTTTGCGGCTAAGTAGAAGACTTCAAGCTCTTTGAGCTTTAGATTTCCTAGATGATCCAGGCTCTGCATTGACATTGAATAGCTCCTCTTGTCTGTACTCCACCTACCATACTCCAGAAACGAAATAATAGAAACAGGTGTTTCTATATTTGCTGCCTTCTTTGAGTCGCTGTATGAAGCTATACCTTTTTCTAACAAGGAGACCTTATGTTACAAGAGCATCCAGGCTTTGAGGATTCAAACTATCAGCAACCAGAGATTGCACCACAACAATCAAAACGGACTGGGGTCAGTGCTTCGGGTGCAATGATCTGCGGCATGGGGTCGGCCTTTCCTCAGCGCAAATATTCACAACAAGAGGTCGGAGCCCTTTTGGGTATCAACAACCGAACAGTGCAAAAGCTTTTAGCTGCTCGGCATATTCTGAATCGACATTTGTACTTACCAGAGCCGCTGCCTGGACAAACTGCTATTGCTGATGAAACTCAAGAAATGTTGAATGATAAATTCGATCAAGGCGTGTTAGATATCGGCATCCGTGCGGCTAGACAAGCTTTGGCAGACAGCCCGTTTAGGAAATCAGAAATTGATTTCTTAGTCTGTGTTACCTCCTCTGGATTCAGAGTCCCTGGCTTAAGCTCAATGATCGCTCGAGCGCTTAATCTTCGCCCTGAGTTATATCGCCTAGACGTTGTCGGCATGGGATGTAATGCTGGAATGTCGGCCTTAAAAACAGCCCAAGCTTTAGCTAAAGAGGGCCAAAAGGGAATCCTACTTTGCTGTGAAATCAATTCAGCCATCTATGTCAGAGACGAAAGCATTCGCACGGGAATCGTCAACAGTCTTTTCGGCGACGGGGCCGCTGCCATCGTGCTTTCTGGGCCAAGTTTATTAGAAGGCCATCAGTTTACTAGTGCTAGAGACAGTGGAGGTTTTAACGCAGAAATTTTAGGCTTTGAATCCTTCAGTATTCCCAACCAATGGAGTGCGATGCGTTTTGATTGGAACCAAGAGCAAAAAAAATGGTCCTTTGGACTCAGCAAAGAAATTCCCTTTGTTGTCGGTGATCATCTGAACCTTCCGGTCGGAAAGTTACTTGAAAAAAATGGCCTTCGCACAAGTGATATTCAACATTGGACTCTCCACACAGGAGGCGCTGCTGTGATTGAAGGCGCTAAAAAAAACTTGGGAATTACAGATTTCGATGTTCGGCACACTCGTTCGGTGCTTCGCGATTATGGTAATATTTCATCGGGTAGCTTTCTGGTCAGTCACGAACGCTTACTGAAAGAAGGAGTTATACAAAATCAAGACATGGGTGTTTTAATTGCAATGGGGCCCGGGGCAACGCTGGAAGCTTGTTTAGTTCGCTATCATGGGATCTAAATCCCTGGCTGGTCAGATGTCTAGTTTTTAAAATGAATACAGTGCTGCTTTTTAAGGTTGCCGATTGTTCGATATACTAAAGACTATGGAAAAAGCTAAGTTTTTCGTCCTACTTATATTATGTTTTTTGAGTCTGAAGGCGGTTGCAGGCAGTGATGAAGTCTGTAATGACCTACACAGGTTAACCTGTGCGCCAGGCACCTACGATGATGGCACAGGCACAGCTACAAATACCAGTTACCTTTCAAACAAATCATCGGATCTCCAAAAAAAAATGATAGAAAAATCTAAAATAGAATTTTATAAAATTCTTTTAGATCCAGACAATGTCTATTTCAGAAAAAGCGTATTATCAGCCACCGGGTTGTCGGAAAGTCCACAATGCCAGGCTGCAGACAAAAAGCCGAATGCGGAATGTTTAAATCTTATGGCAGAGGCAACTGCAGATATTTTGGCCAATCAGCAGTTCAATCCCTATGAACGGATGAGTCGTGAAAAGTATAGTAGTCGATCAATATCCGATACAACTTACGTCACGGACTCTCCGCTTTTCAAAAAAGTTCAAGATGGCCTCACTGCGGACCTTAGAGGTGGTTTGAATGAGGTCGCTATTAACAAGAAAATCCAAAATATTATTTTTCCGCAGGTAAAGTCGACAATTCTTGCAAAGATTGACCTGATGGTTTCAGACCCCGCGCTTCGCGATTCTTTAAAAGATAAAATTAAAGCTATTCAATATATTGGCTCTGATTGCTCAAAAGATTATGGTGCCGAAAACAGTATCCCAGGCATTCTTGTTTCTAACGCATTTTATAACCCTGCTCAGAATACTTTCAAATACTGCCTAGGAATGGGAGTTCAAAATACCAGTGAATACCAACTTGCATTCGTCATTGCCCATGAACTTTCCCATAGCATTGACCCTTGTGGGATTTCTAGAGGGCCTTCGGATTTTGCTTTTAAATACAAATCAAATTTGGACAGAGCTAAGGCGGAGCAAGAGTTTCCATTTAATGGTGTCATCGGGTGCCTTCGGTCGGATAAATCTGTGCATGCCATTTTCCAAGGTCAAGTACAGCAAAACGGATATAGTGGTGCTCAGGTGGCACAAAGTAACATACCAGTAAACAAAGACCCACTGTTTTGCCAAAACGATCAAATCACAGAATCGTTCGCAGATTGGATGGCCGCGGAGATACTGCCTGACTACATGGAAAAAAATCACCCACAACTGACTGTTCAACAGAAAAGAATTGGGTATTCAAATATCTGGCGTGGTGCGTGCCAAAGCGCGACTTCGTCCGCGGCGATGGCTGCCATGAGTTCGGCGCTGGATCCGCATCCGTCACAAGAGGCAAGAACTAATGACATCATTTTAATGCAGCCAAAGATAAGAACTCAAATGGGTTGCCCACCCACGGTACCAGATCGTGTTTATTGCAGCATCAATAATACGATA
The DNA here is from genome assembly GCA_043780105.1 of Pseudobdellovibrionaceae bacterium. Classification (GTDB taxonomy): domain Bacteria; phylum Bdellovibrionota; class Bdellovibrionia; order Bdellovibrionales; family Bdellovibrionaceae; genus JAYWDA01. The sequence goes on from JAYWDA010000305.1 coordinate 6,559, forward strand.
GCATCAGCATGCAAAGAATGTTCGGGCCAGCCAAATACTCAGCAGCGAGGTACAAGATGAAGAAGATTTTAATCTCTGGTTTTATATTGATATTTTCTATCGGTGTCTCTGCGAAGGTAAGTTCTAAAAGAAAATTAGCCAGCACGAAACAAAAAATCGAGGCGATGACGATCTATGGCGACTCGGTGTCGCAGTTTAAGGTCGAAGACAGCGATGGAAAATTTCTGATAACGATGGTCACTAGCGCAGGTCTTCGCCGTGAAAGAGTTCTCACAAAGGCAGATTTTGATTTCATATTAAATGAATATGCGAATTTGCCAGTACCGCCACAAGTCCCGGCCGATTGCTACCGAGCAAGAATGGATGTCGTTCTTTTAAAAGATGGATCCCAGGAGTCTAAAAAATCGAGCTGCTTTGGATTACAGACGCTCACAGAGCCGCAGTATGTCCACTTTTCGAAAGTACTAGTGAACGCACTTTAAGTATTCGCACCAGATTGACAGAGTTTGGTTAATCCCGCCTTGTTTGAAAATCTGAAATCCTTTTTCTAAGCAGACTTATTGGCGTTTTCAACGGCTAAAAACTGAGCCACTGATTTTGATGGAACTTTAATTTTCCAAATAAACGCATCAAAAATATAATGTGACGTCGAAATGGTCACAAGTGCTCCTAGCACAAAAGCTGTGGTTAAAGTCGAAGGGGCAAAGCCAAACTGATAAAATAAGAACGCCCAAAGCAATCCTCCTAAAGACAGAGGCGCATAATATCTGAGCCACGCCTTCCAAGATTTTCCTGTTTTTTGAGTGGGGCGAACTTGAAAGACCAGCCACAAATACGGGGCCGCATGCAAGCCATCAATGTAAATGGCTTGTTCTCCATGGACGTTAAAATTAATTCCTCCGTACCAGGCTAAGCCTGTTGAAAGAAAAATAATTAATTTGCCAACCGGAAATTTTTGGCTTTTTTGGCGGGTCCAAATTTGATAACCAATATAACTTATTAAAATGGACCAGAATAAAAATAGGGACGCCTTATAAAGAAGTTCGTTCGGGAAAAAAACAGATCACCCGACATCAACCAACCAAAATCTTCTTTTTGCAGTTCTGCTCCCGTGTGCAACATCAAAAGAGGAAGTCCCGTCAGAGCGTAAATAAGGATTTTATCAAATTTTAATCCAGTCGATGTGAGCGCATGTCCTGATTTTGCTTGAGAAAACCGCATCCAGCCGTACTGCTGCCGAAGAACATGAAAGATACTTAAATACGCCACCACTGAAAATGCGATTTTTGGAATCCAATAGAATAAACCAAAAAGAGCGATAAAGAGCATCCCTGGAATATAAAGCAAGCTCTTAAACTCGGACCTTTTTTCAGCTTTATAAACTTGTTGATAGCTTGATAAAGCATGAGGAATATCAAAGAAAGCTAAAAATAAAATGTTAAAGATAATAAAATTTTTTGCGTCGTTAAGATCTGCGATTTCTGCCATAAAAATAATTTGTTGAACGACGAAAAAAAACCCTAACAGAATAAGAAAGACACAAATATCTTGGCGCCGACTAAAAACCCAACCTGAATCTTCAAAATATTTCAGCATGCACTTTTTATCCCTTTGAAGTTTTTGAAGCCCTAATCCAAAGACGGATGGGGGTCATTTCCTTTTCGGAAAGGCCCATAAAATGCATTTGAATGTTAAAGACTGATCCTGTTTTATCCTCTTCACAGCCCACCACCCGCATAAAGGGTGGTGCAATGCCGACCTCTTCAAAGAAGGGGCTTCGCAATCGAATTTTCATTCCAATGGGCATAGGTAATCCTGTTTGAATTTTTAAACCAACTTCAGAAATTTGAACAATATCAGTTTTAAGATCAATCTCGGCGGCGGCCTTTACTGAGCCCACAGCGAACCCATCTTTAACTTTCATTTTCTTATTTAACAAGGTGGTCACTTTGGAAGTTAGAATATCGGGATCAATAGGCTTAACAATGTAGTCGTCAGCTCCTGACAGAATTCCTCTTTTGATATCTTTCGCTTCCCTGCGGCCCGTCAGAATAATAATTGGTAAGTCTTTTGTTTTAACTTGCGCGCGGATTGTTCTTATTAAATCATATCCAGAAATTCCGCCTGGCATCATCAAGTCAGTAATAATAAGATCAAAGTGCTCGCCGGCAATTTTTTCTAAGCCGTCTAAAGGATCAAGACATGTCACTGTCACATGATTGATCGTTGCCATCACTGAAGTAACAATTTTAAGAATACTATCACTGTCGTCGACGACCAAAATTTTAGCCATATAGACCTATTATCTTAACGTGGTATCTTTCATGAATGAAGTTGTAAACTAGTTGGCCACAGACTTAGGTGGGGCCGTCAAGGTTTTCAAGGCTTTGAACATAGCTTCGTCAACTTCTTCTTTATGATACATATCAATTTTAGCGATGGCTTCACTGGCGCTGCAGGCTTCTGAGTTAGGTCCTCTGATCGTATAATTACAGAATAAATCTGTTAAAAAGATCAGACGTGCAAAGGGATGAATTTCAGTTTTTTTAATTCGCCGAGGATAGCCCTGACCTAAGCAATCTTCATGGTGTTGATAGGCCACCTGAACAATATCTGTTGGCATGGCTCGCAGAGCTTGCAGAATATCTTTGCCACGAATGGCATGAGTTTCTACGATGGCTCTTTCCTTTGCAGTTAATAAGTGCCGAGGTTTATCAATGATTTCTTTGTCAATTTCCTTTTTCCCAATATCATGAAATAGACCTGCCATACTGATTTTAAAAATGTTAGCGGCTGAGTCCCATTTTAACTCTTTTGCAATCATCACGGAAATTGCAGAAACTCCTAGAGCATGAGCGTACTGATAATCGCTGTGTTCATTGAGTCCCATGAGGAGGGCGAAAGAGTCTTCGTCTTCAGCAACAATAGCGAGGCTCGTTTCAACAAAATCTTTTGCTGATCGAAAGGCTCTTTCATCCAAGCCACCGACAAAGGCCTGCTCGAGAACACTTTCACCCGTGTACTGTAAAAAAGCTTTCTTTTTTTCTGCAGAAATTGCACCGACATCTTTCATCGATTTTGCTAATTTTAAATTAAAGCCTACTAAAGAAGCATAGTCCTCTTTTTTAACGTAAAGAAAGTTAATTCCTTTGCTTTTGTAAGTCTTAATTTGATCAAGGTCGACGTTTTCACCCTTGTGGGCAACTTTGATATATTTTGTCGAAGAAAGACGAATAGACAGCGCAAACGGAATTTGTTTACCCATTACAAAATCATCAATTGAGACCTTACAGTAAAGATCATCATGGGTAACTTTTGAAACTTTTTCGTCTTCCTGATTGGGCTGAAGAATTTTTTTTATCGCCGCTATGATATCAGTGTCTTTGAACGGCTTAGTAACAAAGGAACATGCGCCTAACTCAAAGGCTTTTTGTGTTTCTAAAATATGTGAAAAGCCCGTCATTAAAATCACCGGAGTTTTTTTAAATTGAATGATCCATTCTAGAAGCTCAACCCCATTAAGGTGCGGCATTTGGATATCAGAAATAACAACGTCAAATTTACCAACAGATAAAATATCTTTTGCGACTTTTCCATTGGGTGCTTCGGCCACGCCCCAACGCTCTTGCTCTAAAATAAGTCGCACGGCTTTTCTAAAGAATTCATCATCGTCGACAAGCAGGATCGTTGCCATTCATTCTCCCTCAAGATACTCGATGCCAGGGCGCTACCCTGCCCAATCTTATCGAACTATTGAGGTTAAATTAGATAGATAAAATGAGACACTCCATTAAGCCGTAAAAACATAAGTGATCTTAGTCACTTGATAGACAGGTGCCCTTGTCAAATTAACTTATCAGGACCTATTTGCGAACTTAAGGAAGATTTTCTAATAAAAAGCGAAAGGTGTTTTCGCCCATAATTCCTTGAATTTCGTGCTCACTGAATCCATTCCGAACTAAGGCCGCGGTTAACCATCCAATATGTTCAGCATCGGTCGCTGTTGACACAAAGCCATCCCAGTCTGAGCCAATCGCAACATAGCGGCACCCAACGATGTTACACACATGGCGAATTGTCTGAACCACACGAGAGGTATCTTCGCCGCAGAGAACTTCTTTCCATAAGCCAATACCAATCAGCCCACCATGGGCCGCGATTTTTTTAATTTGAGAATCAGAAAGATTTCGAGGAATAGCACAAACGGCCTGAACACCTGTATGAGACACCAACACCGGCAGGCGCGAAAGTTCTAAAACTTCATCAAACGCTTGAGGCGAAAGATGAGCCAAATCAATAATCATTTTCCTACGATTCATTTCAAGAACCCATTTTTTACCTTTGGGTGTAAGGCCATATTTTTCTAATCCTGACTGAGAGCCACTCCATTCATTGTCAAAAAGATGAGCCGGGCCAATCATTCGAAAACCCTCATCATAAAGCTTTTCTAAAAAAGAAAGGTCACCTTGCAGCGGCTGTGTGCCCTCCATGGTAAGCCATGCTGCTACGAGCTTTGGGTTTCGCTGCCAGTCTTCTCGAAATTTCATCAAGTCTTGGTGATTCAGGATTAATCGCAAATCCCCATTGGATTCTGCGATCGCTTTTTTCAATTTCATAACTTGATATCCAGCCCGCTCTCTGAGGTCAGTCCATGTTTTAATAGGCCATCTTTGGGATACACTGAGCGCCCAAGTTCCTGCATCGGAGCTAGCATTTTTTTTCACATTTGGAAAAAGTGGCGTTTGAGTTACAACGGAGAAAGCTTGAAGTGCCACATGACCTTTTTGCAAACGAGGTAAATCAACGTGACCCCATGAGGAAACCTTCAAAAGCGGGCGATCCCATAATAAAGTGTCGGCGTGCAGATCTGCAATAAACAAAGTTTCATGAATGGACGGCACAGAGTTGTCGTCAGCGCCGTTGGGACTAAGAAAAGTTGAATTCACTTTTCGATCAATTGCTTTGGGCAGAATAAAAAAGAAAACGCCTAAAAAAATAGTTAAACCAATGAGGCTAAAAAAGATAAGCGTTTTAAGTTTTTTCTGAATCATATCTATCCTTGACGTAACATTACTCGACAGCCATCCTAAGGTCTAGCATCGACTGACATCTGTTGGCAGTTCAATATGAGGCCCCATATAATTAAGCTGTGCGTAGTCTTCCCACATCCATATTCTCACAAATAGAGCCAGATCAGCGGCTTCCGTTACTAAAAAATTTGGTGCTCCAAAAAGTTGTTTTTCATTGTAAGTGTGTTGGCAGCGACGAATTATATACTTTGAAACCGACAAAAGTTGATCTGGAGCGCTACTTAGTTTGTGAAAAACAGGCAGAAACAATTCCTGTGACTGGGACTGAAAAAGTCATTATCTGCTTTAATATCGATAGTGATAAATATTTTATACAATCTTCTATCACTCCCTCAGTCAATGGCCAAACATGGACTATTGATGGACAAAACGATATTTTCAAACTGCAACGGCGGCAGCATTATCGAGTTAACATTCCTCCGGCTTATAAATCTAAAGCAGTTTTTAGGGACCCAAAAAGCGATTCGAAAATTTGCAGCGGAGTGATCTCTGATATCAGTAGCGGTGGGTGTAAAGTTTTGTTGGATAAGCCTTCCCTTCTGAAAGTTGATGAAACACCGTTTATAGATATTTATATTGGTCGTCGTGATGCGATCACGTTGACTGCGGAAATACGTAGCGTCAGATCCGTCACCGATTCCTTAGGTCACCAAGCCCTGGGTATTATGTTCAAGTCTGTCAGCTCGTTGACCGAATCGAAAATTTTTGCAATTACCATGGAGCTTCACAGAGAGCTTGTCGGCAAAGTCGGGATCTCTTAGAAACTCCTCCACATAAATGTGTGGAGGAGTTTCTAAAGAAATAAACTAAATAATCCCCCCAAAACAATCAGCATCCAGCTGGGAAGCTTAAATAAAACGCTGAGTAAAGAGCACAAAAATACAATCACCATCAGGAATATCGAATTTTCATTCCAGCTTGCCGTCAAACGAAAAATTGTGATGAGTAAAATGCCGCAAATAACACCCAGACTAGGAATTAGAAAATCATTGAGCCATTTTTGTCGACTTAACATACCGACCGCTTTTGGAAACCATGTTTGCATATGAATAAATCCAGGTAGAAAAATGGCAAGGGTCGCAGCGATAGCTCCGAGCCAGCCGGCCACTCGAAAACCAATAAAAGTTACGGTGATCAGAACAGGCCCCGGTGTGATCTGACCAAAAGCCAACGCATCTAAAAATTGTTCTGAGCTTATCCATCCTAGTCGATGAACGAAATCCCTTTCTAGCAAAGGCACAATTGCAAGCCCCGAGCCAAAAACGACAGCGCCTGATTTTAAACAAACCCAGATCAATTCATTTATTTTTTCAAAAGAAAA
>JAYWDA010000306.1:0-3085 GCA_043780105.1 Pseudobdellovibrionaceae bacterium
AGCGCTTCCGCACCCGAAAAGAAAAATAGGAAGTAGCAGTCCACTGATAGTCGATAACGGGGATAATCTTGCAGTCACGGCTCCCTCCTTGGAACAGACACTTAAGAAAACAGTTCAGCTAAACAACAAACTTGTGTTCGTTATTTATGATCTCAGAATTTCCGAACGATTTCCTTAAAATAGTCGCCTCTCTCCTCAAAACTGTCAAACATATCGAAGCTTGAACAGCCTGGAGAGAGCAAAACGATGTCCCCAATCCTAGACTTTTGGTAAGCAATCAAAACGGCCTCTTCAAAGGTCCCGATTAAAAAGGTCTCACTGAAGTCACCGAGGTCGCGATTGATACGCTCTTTGGCTTCGCCGACTAAGATCAAAGTTTTCACTTTTTTCTTCACCATATTTCGCAAAGGTTCGAAATTAAGATTGGTGTCTTTTCCGCCAGCAATTAAAATAATGTTTTCATCAAAAGTATCTAAGGCCCGCATCATCGCATGAACATTCGTAGCTTTTGAGTCATTGAAAAACTGTACGCCACCCGCTTTAAGAACATATTCAATACGATGAGGAATATTCTTAAAATTATCAATCACAGATTGAATGGCATCGTGCTTTGCACCGTGCTCACGCGCGGCCAAAATCGCTGCCATGATATTTTCAATATTATGACGTCCGCGCATTCTGACTTTAGCCACATTAAATGTTTCAATATCAGGTCCAGTTCGAACTCGAATTTCTTGCCCGATATTTACAGCCCCACCGATATTCATAATTTGGGGCTCTAAAGCTGCTTTCCGAGAAAAGTAAAATATTCGTCCGCGCTGAACAGAAGGATCACGAGCTAATTCAACAACGGCATTATCATCTGCATTTAGAACCGATGTCGTTCCTTGCACTGTGTTTTTAAAAATTCTTCGTTTTGCATTCACGTACTCTTCCATCGACCTGTAACGATCTAAATGGTTTTCAGCCAAATTTGTGAAAACAATATTCAGCGGACTAAAGCTGTCACAATGTTCTAGCATAAAACTGGAAACTTCCGCGATCACAACTTTGGCAGCTTCTTTATAACGTAAATAATCTGTTAGGGGTCTTTCATTGGCGCCGCCCACCCAGGCTTTGATATCTGATTGGTTCAGCATCGCTTCAATGAGGCGAGCCACTGTGGTTTTTCCGTTCGTGCCTGTTAATCCAATAATAGGTTCTTTGATAAATCCGGCTGCAAATTCAAATTCGCCCGTTATTTTTACACCCTGAGATCTGGCGTAATCAAAAATTTTCAAATTCGACGGAACTCCGGGGCTTAAGATCACAAGATCTTGAACTAAGAATGTTTTGGGACTGTGGGAACCCAATTCATACTTAATATTTAATCCATCTAATTGCTCTAAAGGAACTGACAGTTCTGGTTTTGATTTATGATCAGAAACAGTCACCAAAGCGCCATTTTCAGTCAGAAAATGAGCCAAAGATACGCCCGTCTTTCCAAGACCGACAATCAAAACTCTTTTGTCTTTTAAATCACTCAGTTCTTTCCACATATATTACCTCAATTTCAAAGTCGCTAAACTTAAAACAGCAAGAAGAATCGAAATGATCCAAAATCGCACAATGATTTTTGTTTCTGTCATACCTTTAAGTTCGAAATGATGATGAATCGGCGCCATCTTAAAAATTCGTTTGCCCGTCAGCTTAAATGAAATCACTTGCGAGATCACACTCAACGCTTCGACAACAAAAACCCCGCCCAATAAAAGCATTAAAAGTTCATTGTGCGTTAGCACCGCCATGGCACCCAAAAATCCGCCCAAACTTAATGATCCCACATCGCCCATAAAAACTTGCGCAGGGTAAGAATTAAACCACAGGAAGCCAAGACTGGCGGCAACAATGGCCGCAGCGACAGGAGCTAATTCTCCGGCTCCACTAACGTGGGGAATTTGTAAATAGGTAGCGATTCCTAAGTGTCCTGTGATGTAAGCAAAAAGTCCTAAAGTCGCAGCCGAAATCATCACTGGAACAATGGCCGACCCGTCCAGACCATCTGTTAAATTCACAGCGTTGGCAGTTCCGACAACCACAAGGCTGGCAAAGGCCACGTAGCCCAATCCAAGATCAAACGAAACTGATTTTACAAAAGGAAGACTGACGACTGTTGAAAGATCATGATAGTGAATCAAAAATAAAACGGCCAAACCAGAAATTAAAAATTCACCGGCTAAACGTAATTTTCCTGACAGACCTTTCGTGTTTTTTTTGCTGACCTTTAAGTAGTCATCGATGTAACCGATACCACCAAAACCCCAGGTTATAAAAAGCACCGCCCACACAAGGGGATTTCCGATATCAATCCACATCAAACAAGGAATCAGCGTGCTCATCAAAATAAGTCCGCCACCCATGGTGGGCGTGCCCGATTTCTTTTTGTGAGTTGCTGGACCGTCTTCGCGGATGGCTTGACCGAAATGTTTTTCACGAAGTCGCTGAATAAAATAAGGACCCCAAATCAAGTACAGCGAAAAAGCTGTAAAGAATGAAATGAAAGTTCTTACCGTGATATAACGAAAGACGTTGAAAGCAGAATATTCAGACGAGAGCGAGTAAAGCCATTGGTATAACATCAGGCTTGATGAAGTATCATAAAGCCTTTGTGGAAATCAAGAACATATTGATAAGTATATGATTTTATTATTCTTTTTTTAAAGTAAAGCCTTCGGGTTGGCAAGGCAGGACGAATCGTTCAAGTTTCATTCCCCGCGAGCCTTTGACCACCACCAAGTCACCGTGCTTTGCCTCGTGAGTCAGCTCGTCGGACATTTCTGCTCTAAATTCGGGCCAAATTGAATGCTTACTATTATTTGCGACATTCCCAAGACCGCGACGAAATGCTTCCGCATCAGCTCCAATAAAATAAATTGAATCAAAGCCAGCTTGTCCGATAACTTCAGCAATCTCTTGATGAAAACCTGCGGAAAAGTCACCTAGCTCAAGCATCTGACCAAAGACTCCAATTTTTCGGCCTTTGATTTGGACGTTCTTAACGTTTTCAATCAAGGCCTTCATGCTGTCGGGGTTAGCGTTGTAACCA
>JAYWDA010000307.1:0-3362 GCA_043780105.1 Pseudobdellovibrionaceae bacterium
CGACGCATTTCCATTAAATGCTTTAAGCACCGCATAAACATTATTTGGATTTTTAATACTAAATTCGGATTGAGTCAGAAGGCTTTGCACGCGCTTAAAGGTGTCTTTGCGACAGGCTGTTGCTTGAATTGAAAACCATTTATTCATCACCAGGCCATCATTTTTCCAGGTGTGCTTAAAATCCTCTAAAGCTTCATCGAAAGAAGAAGATTCTGTTCTTGAAAGCGCTTCCAGCGCAGCCATTCGATCTGTCATATTTTTTGAATTTTTATATTGTTTGTTGGCGGCTTCAAGTGCCGAGGCCTGTCCTGAACAAACCCAAGATATTAAGGACGCATTTTTTAACTGACGTCGTCCAGCCGCTGCAAAATCATTCACCTTATTATCCAGAGCTGAAAAACCGCGATAGATGGCTTCTAATTCTTTCGCAAAGGTCTTCCCTATCAATTGATTGGCCCAAATTTGAGTCTTTAAAAAATTGCTAGCATCAAAGGTACTTTCTTTTTGAATAAGAATTCGTTCAGACGGTAGCTCCATCATTAAAGCCTTAAAAGCGGGGCTCAAAGAGTCATCTGCCAACATTTTTTTATAGGCTTCAATGAAAGCGCCATCAGGTTCAGGAGTTTGACTAAAGCGAACTTGTCCCAAAGCTTTTCGTAAAAATTTAAGTCCAAGTGTCATAGAAGCTTCGCGGCGATTAAAGCTGTCTGTATCTTTCGTCATTAAAAAGAAAAGATCTTGATCCGGCCGCTCCCATTTTAAATTTACTGGCGCTGAAAATTGGCGCAACAACGAAAGAATAGGCTTGGACGAGATTTCTGAAAAAGTAAGGTCCAATTTTTTTGTTTTAAACTCGATCAGTTTTTGACCTTCACTGTTTCTAGAGATTTGATTATTATGAATATCAAACAGGTGGCCATCGGTTTTAAAAAGTTCAAAAGTCAGCGGGATATGAAGGGGGGTGCCAAATTGTTCCAAATGCAAATTGTATTTCTTGTTCGCACTGTCGTAACTTTCCGTCACTTCGACAGTGGGTGTTCCAACTTGAGAGTACCAAAGGCGGAATTGGCTCCAGTCTTTTTTATTAGGTTCGGCAATGGCTTGGACGTAATCCTCAATAGTTACAGCGTGACCATCGAACTTGCTAAAATAGTTATCCATACCATTTCTAAATCCAAGACGGCCGACCATCGTTGACATCATACGAATGACTTCGGCGCCTTTTTCGTAGATCGTTGATGTGTAAAAATTGTCAACGGCGTAACAAGATTCGGGGCGAACGGGATGGGCATTCGGACCCGCATCTTCAATAAATTGTTTTTCGCGCAAATCGCTAACATCATTAATTCTTTGGATTCCTGCATCAGTTAAATCAGCCGAAAATTCTTGGTCGCGAAAAACAGTCAGGCCTTCCTTTAACGATAAGTGAAACCAGTCCCTTAATGTGACACGGTTTCCGGTCCAGTTATGAAAGTACTCATGACCCACGACCGATTCAATATGGTGAAAATCCAAATCGGTCGCCGTATTTTCATCCGCTAAAACTAAGCGGGAATTAAAAATGTTAAGCCCTTTATTTTCCATGGCCCCCATATTGAAATCATCAATCGAGACAATCATGAAATCATCAAGGTCATATTCTAAGCCAAAACGTTGCTCGTCCCACTTCATGGCATGCTTCAGCGAACGCATGGCATGGTGACACATCTCCTGCTTTCCATGAGGAGCATAAATCTCTAGATTAATTTTTCGCTGACTCATGGTGATGAATTCATCACGGATCACGCCTAAATCACCAGCTACTAAGGCAAATAAATAACTGGGTTTTTTAAAAGGATCTTCCCATTCAGCTTGGTGCCGTCCATCGCCTAAATCTTTCGAAGCCAAGTGATTGCCATTGGACAAAAGCACAGGAAAGGTTTTTTTATCTGCTCGGATGGTGACGTGATATTTTGTCACGACATCAGGTCGATCCAAGAAATAAGTGATGCGGCGAAAGCCTTCGGCTTCGCACTGGGTGCAAAGAAATCCGCCTGAATAATAAAGTCCTGTTAGTTCGGTATTTGCTTTTGGATTAAAGTGAGTTGTGATTTTAAGTTGAAATTGATCTGGGGTACTTTTTAAAATTAAAAGAGTGTCTGTCTTTTCATAATCTGACGGCTTGAGGATGCGCCCATTTAATTCAACAGAAATCAATTCTAATTTTTCGCCATTAAGTTCAAGAACCGCGTTGGCAGCTCTTTTTTTTAATGACATCAAGCTTACAACAGTGGCGGAATCTTCTTTAAGATCAAACTCAAGATCGATGTGTTCAATTTCAAAATCCGGAGCTTGGTAATCTTTGAGATAGATCTTTTCCATATGATGTCCCCACTATATTGGGTTCATTTGTATATTAGGCTTGTGCGACTTTCAAGGAATCTAAACCTTTGCAAGTTGCGGCTAATCTAGCCACATCATGAACCTTGTCAGCGGAAACGCCGAGAGCTCTGATGGCTTTCTCGTGGGAGCTAACACAAGTCGGGCAGCCGTTCACAATGGACACCGCGAGCGACATCATTTCAAAGTTTTGTTTTCCAGTTTGAGGCTTCATCAGGCTTTGCATACGAAGTCCTGCGCGCGAATACTCTTCGGCTACTTCGGGACTTAAGAAGCTTCTAAATTTATAATAAATATTATTCATCCCCATAATTCCAGCTACTTCTGCAGCTTCCTGAATATGTTCAGGGGCCATCTCCATCATCGTCAACCCTGTACGAGCTAGGGACATCATTTCTTTATTGTGAAGTGTCGTTGCAACTGCCAGCAAATTGAGGAATCTTTCTGCAGGTTCGAGTGTGCTATCGAGCATCATCTTTTTAAAATTCAATGAAAGGTCTCGAAAGATCGAAGTGTCATGAACGCGGTAATCTTTTTCAAAAAATGAATCAACAATATTAGAAAAATCCATAAAATCTCCAGAAGAAATGAGAAAAGGAGCCGGAAAAAAACTCCGGCTCAAGTATGAAGAAAAATTCAATCAAAATTCACTTAAATTTTTATTTGCGTACTAACCATACTATTTAACTAAGAGTGGCTTGGCCTTTTTCCCAGTTACAAGGGCAAAGCTCATCACTTTGCAAAGCATCTAACGTTCGTAAAACTTCTTTTACATTTCGACCTACAGACAAATCATTAACAGAAACCCAACGAACAATTCCTTCAGGATCAGTGATATAAGTCGCTCGCAAAGGAACTTGATCTTGAGCGTGAAGAATTCCCAAGGCGCCCGTCAGTTCCTTTTTATAATCCGCAAGCATCGGGAAACCAAGATTGGCTAAATCCGGGTGAGTGTTACGCCAAGCTAAATGCACAAAATGAGA
>JAYWDA010000308.1:0-2029 GCA_043780105.1 Pseudobdellovibrionaceae bacterium
CATCTTTTAAAAGTTTAACGATGACTGTCTTCGTGATCAGTATCGCCAAAGACCACGCCATTTAAGAAAACATAACCATCAGGGCGTTTTCGACTGGGATCATCATGCACCCAGTGAATGAGTCCACTGTTGCCCGTCCAAATAAACTGACCACCTACAGAAAATTTGTCTCCAACATGTAATGGAACGCGCAAGCCCATATCAGAATTGTAAACCACAGCGATCGTGCTGCCATTCGAAAGTCGTCCGATCCATTTCTGGTGAGGTAAGCCTTGGGTGTCATCGGGCAGAAGCCTATCAACCGTCAGATTGCCGGCCTCAATATAAAATACGCCATGTCTGGCATTCACAGCGGCCATAAGGCTCGAATCATCTTGAATTTGACCAGGATGATCTATTTGCTGATTGTTCGAGTTTGCAAAGGCTGTGGAACTGATAAGGGCAATAACGAAACCTAGAGCGCGAGCGCGACTCAAAGACATAAATCCTCCGTAGACGGACATTAAGGTGTCCGGTAGAAACGCCCCGCCAATTCGGAGTATATACGTTGGACGTGAGATAAAACATTGGTCAGGTGCTGTGTCACCAAAGAATCGTGATCAGCCGCCGCAACGCAGTTGAATCCTATAAAAATCCTATAAAAATCGCTGACTGCATATTAAATAGGGTATGAGTCCTAAAAAGAGAATACTTTTACTGGGCGGCGGACACGCCAATCTGCAAGTTCTGCATGCTCTGGCAAATCTAGACCATTCTCAGTTTGAGGTGACACTTATTTCTGATGTCACGGATTCGCCGTATTCGGGAATGCTTCCGTCTTATTTGGCAGGCGTTTATAAGGCCGATCAATTGCATTTTGATTTACAAAAAATTTGTCGAAAGTTTGGCTATCAGTTTATTCAACAGCGGGTAGAAAAAATCAATGCTGACCGAAACCAAATTCGAACTTCGCAAGGTCAGATCATACCTTACGATATTTGCTCAGTGAATCTTGGAATTCAGCCGATGGGAATCTCTGGGGAAGTTGAAGAGCAGACAGATGTCATTTATCTGAAGCCCATTTCAAAACTGATCGAAAAATGGGATGAGATCATAAAAGGAGCCGATAATAAAACGGAAGCCTTTGATTTCACAATCGTGGGCGGTGGTGCTGCGGCTTTTGAAATAGCCGTGGCTTGTCGAAGAAAATTTTCTGCATTAGATCACAAAGTCAGAATTATCAGCGGGAATCATCAATTGATGCAGGATCAAAATCAGCGAACCAGAAAATTTGCCTCTCAAGCTTTAGAAGATCTTAGAATAGATCTGATTGAAAAAGTTCGAGTCGTAAAAATTGAGAAAGGACATTTGGTCCTAAGTGATAACCGGCGGATTCTGCGACAGATTTGTCTGATCGCAACGTCAGCTCAAGCCTCTGATATTTTTCGGAGATCAAATCTGCCGGTGAACGCAGCGGGTTTTGTTCGAGTCAATGCGGATTTGCGAATTGAAGGATTTGAAAATATTTTTGCAGCCGGTGATTGTTGTCATTTTAATCCAAAAACGCTTCCAAAGGCCGGTGTATTTGCTGTTCGGCAGGGACCTGTTTTAGCTGCAAATATTGCAGCTTTAATCCAGGGGACGTCTCAGCTTTCAATTTATAAGCCTCAACCCCATTTTTTAAAAATTTTAGTCTCGGGTGAAAGTCGTGCCATTGCCTCATACCGTAGTTTTGCCTTCGAAGGATTTCTTGCCTGGAAATTAAAAAACTGGATTGACCTCCGATTTATGAAACGCTTCCAGTAGAATTAAGAAAAGCAATCGACTAAAAATTAGACACTAAATTAAATAGGATTTTCCGAGTTGTCTTAAAGTGGGATTTTAAAATTCTAATACAGACGAGCATTTCCTTTTCCTTGATAATTAGAGTTCACACGCCGATGGACTAAAGGGGGGCTGATGAACTTTATATTATCCTTTGGAAAAAGGCGAAAAACCCGTCTGTTCACCTTAAGCGCATTGCTATTCTCTTTAGTATTTTTCTTTCAAA
>JAYWDA010000309.1:0-9017 GCA_043780105.1 Pseudobdellovibrionaceae bacterium
GCGTATCAAGCCGGCGAGGGCAGGAAGCCCGCGTCCCCAAGGAGTGAGTTTCTACACCCTCAGCCCAGGAGCAAGATCCAAAGCAAAAGACATAAAAAAACCCGGAATCTCTCCCGGGTTTTTAACTTAGAAATGAATAAGAACGAAAATGCATCAAGCGCCAAAGCGCAAGATTACATCATGCCGCCCATACCACCCATTCCGCCCATGCCACCCATATCGTGACCACCACCGCCGCCACCACCTTTATCAGATTTTGGAGCTTCAGCAATCATCGTCTCAGTCGTTAGCATCAATGAAGACACAGACGCTGCATTTTCAAGTGCACATCGAACAACTTTTACTGGATCGATAACACCGTCTTTAATCAGATCAGTATACTCATCAGTGAAAGCGTTGAAACCGAATGAATTCGATTTATTTTGAAGAATACGATCTAAAACGATCGCGCCATCAAGACCAGCATTGGTCGCGATTTGACGAATAGGCTCTTCGCAAGCACGTTTAATGATTGTAGCACCCCAAGCTTCGTCTTCAGAGAATTTTGATTTATCAATTTTCTGAGAAGCGCGAAGTAAAGCCGTTCCACCACCAGCAACGATACCTTCTTCAACTGCCGCACGAGTTGCATTCAATGCATCTTCAACACGGAATTTCTTTTCTTTCATCTCAACTTCAGATGGAGCACCAACATGAATAACAGCAACGCCACCAGAAAGTTTAGCTAAACGCTCTTTCAGTTTCTCTTTATCGTAATCAGATGTTGTTTCTTCGATCTGAGCTTTGATCTGAGAAATACGACCTTGAATGTCCGCTTTTTTACCAGCGCCATCAATGATCGTTGTGTTGTCTTTGTCGATAACGATTCGTTTTGCAACACCCAATTCAGCCACAGTGGCTGCTTCAAGTTTTGAACCCATATCTTCAGAAATTAATTTCGCGCCTGTTAAAGCAGCGATATCTTCAAGCATTGATTTACGACGATCGCCAAAGCCAGGAGCTTTAACGGCGCAAACGTGAAGAGTTCCACGAAGTCTGTTAACAACTAAAGTTGCTAATGCTTCTCCGTCAACATCTTCAGCGATGATCAACATTTGACGGCCTTGTTTTGCAACGCCCTCTAAAATTCCGATCATATCTTTCATTGAAGAGATTTTTTTGTCGTACACAAGAACGTATGCGTTCTCTAAAACAGTTTCCATTCTCTCAGCATTTGTTACGAAATAAGGAGAAAGGTAACCGCGGTCAAATTGCATACCTTCAACAACAGTCACTTCCGTTTTTGCTGTCTTAGATTCTTCAATTGTGATCACGCCCTCTTTACCAACTTTATCCATAGCATCAGCCAACATTTGGCCAATTTCTTTGTCATTGTTAGCAGAGATTGATCCAACCTGAGCCACTTCGTTAGAACCTTTAATAGGTTTTGACATTGTTTTCAATTCGCCAACGATGATGCCTACAGCTTTATCGATACCACGTTTGATCGACATAGGATTGTGTCCAGCCGTTACAATTTTAACGCCTTCGCGGTAAATCGCTTGAGCCAAAACAGTCGCAGTTGTTGTTCCATCACCAGCTTCTTCGTTTGTTTTGCTAGCAACTTCTTTAACCATTTGTGCGCCCATATTTTCGAACTTGTTTTCAAGTTCAATTTCTTTAGCCACAGTCACACCGTCTTTAGTGATCAATGGAGCACCAAAAGATTTTTCGATCACAACATTTCGACCTTTAGGTCCTAATGTTACTTTCACAGCATTAGCAAGAACGTTCACCCCTTTAAGGATGTGTGCACGTGCATCTTCAGAAAAACGTAATTCTTTACTCATTGAGATCTCCCATAAATACAGGTCACGGTATGAAAGCCAGTGACTGCTAGATTAGTTCAAAACACCCAAAACATCTTCTTCTCTCATCATCAAATATTCGTGACCATCAAGCTTCAGCTCGGTGCCAGAATATTTTCCGAAAAGAATTCGGTCGCCAGATTTAACTTCTAATGGAAGAATTTTTCCATCTTCAGTAATTCGGCCTTTACCTGTCGCGATGATTTCACCACGTTGGGGTTTTTCTTTTGCAGTATCGGGGATAAAAAGACCACCCGCTGTTTTTTCTTCTTCTGCCATACGACGAACCAAGATTCGATCGTGCAGAGGACGAACGCCAATTTCAGTTTTTGCCATTAGAGACCTCCTTCTTTCTTATAGACACTATTAATTTATGCGATCGTGCCTAATATGAAGGGGAAATAAAGCATGTCAAGGTGGGGGATGGTTATTTGGTACAAAGGAAACGGTCCAGATTTTTTGGAGCACCGCGACTAGGGCTGCTGAGAAGTTTCTTTGTCGCCTGATTTCTGGGCTGCAGACGAGTGACTTCCAAAAACTGAGTTTGCATAAATAGTCATCAACTCTGCGACCTCATCTGGACTCAGTCGGCCTGAGACTTCTTTGATAGCTTGAGCTTGATTGCGCTGCTTCGTCAAATATCCCGCAAAATAGTCAGCTACGGTCAGCTCGTCCGCCATGTTCGGTTGACCCTTGAACTGCACGTAAGCAATTTGATCGACTTTCCATTCGCGGTAACTGCGAAAGCCCGGAGTCGAAGCAACAGCGGCCGGTGAGGGCCCACTCGCCTGAACCACACCGGCCTTAAATGGCATTCGATGGTTTAGAAGCCCCTTAGGTTCTTGAGGACTCGCATTTAACATAAAACTAAGTAAGACCAAAAATTTAAACATTTTATCTCCAGCAACGTGAGCACGGGTGAGTCATTTACAAAGTTTGTGCCCAAATCAATTCAAACAAGGAGCCTGACTGGCAGCATTTTGTAAAAAAGAGAGGACCGAAATGGGCTCTTTAAAGATAATTTTCGTCACACAAAGGGACAACAAAGGATCCGGCGACCTGAGTTAATGGGACCTGCAAAGACGTAAACGACCCTTCAAATCGACCCGAAACCAATGTTTGGGGCCCTGGTGAAATCTCATCTATCATGATTCTTCCCACATTGGCGTGAACATCGACACTTTCAAAAAATGGATTTCTTGGGTCCGCGGAGCTGTCTCTATCAATAAAAAAAATCACGGGTACATTTCTAAAGTTATCTTGGCCTATCGCGAGGTCGCTCACTTCTGGAATTGTTTTTAAACGAATTTGCAAAGGCGTTTTTGCCTCGACTTTACAAGGAGACTGTTCGTCTGTGTTCCAAAGTTTTACGATTAAAAACCGCGAGTTGCGATAAGCTTTGCCTGATCTATAAATCCACCGCTTACCATTAATATAACCTGCAGCAGGAATGAATTCAGGCTTACCTTGCAGGATTTCTCCGCCACCATCCGCAGGAGATAATTTTTTGGCCGGCTGACAACTTGATAATAACGAGCCCATCAGGAAAGAAAAAACAATCGCCAGAATCATGTTTTTAGGTTGGGTCACGGGCTTAGTGTAGCAGCCCGCTTCGGTTTAACAATGAGAATTTTTAGATTAAAATCATCATGATTGATGATAGCTGATAAAGACGATTCGAAATTTTATCCTGTAAATCCATGCAGCCTTTATGTTCGAAGATTTCGTCCTCTACTCTGTAGGTGACGGTCAGTTCTCGATTTTTACAGGCAGGGGAATTTTTTAATGATTTTAACTCATCTAACTTTTCCATAAGGAATGTCACCTGTTCTTCAGGTACTTCGGATCTACGGACGACCGCAGGGCTGTGATCCGCATTGCCAGAATATTCGATAAAAAACCGGCCGCTTTCATTCCACAAATGGAACTCACCTCGATCTTCTTCAAAGCTTGTTTTCAAAGTCATTTCGTTTAAACGTGTTTCAGCTTGAGACACTTGCACCACGACCGTCATAAGAACCAGAATTAAGTATTTCATAGTGACTTATGATAATGCAGGCGGGGTGCCGAGCTAAAAGCTATTTAAAATAGAACTGACTTAGAACGACAAGAAAAAGCACCTAAAAAAGCTAACAGCTGACCCAAAAATGCCGACGCTGTCTCAAAATGGGATTTTAATCTGGGCTTAAGTATGTATTAAAAGGTGTATAGCTGTTGCAACACCGGCAATGCCCATGGCGCCACCGACGATTCCTGTGACGGCTCCACAGATCACTCCGACGGTTAAACCTGAAATAATAACTACATCTTTTAGCATAATAACCTCCGCGTGAATTGTTTTTAGTATGCCCACAAAGATCACACGAGTCATTATGATTTCAAGATGAAATCATAATATCTGAGGCCTGGACGAAACGATGAATCGCACTCATCCTTAAGACCTCGGATGCGAGGAGGACCTTATGAGACAAGGAAAAGTTGAAAACA
Organism: Pseudobdellovibrionaceae bacterium; assembly: GCA_043780105.1. Classification (GTDB taxonomy): domain Bacteria; phylum Bdellovibrionota; class Bdellovibrionia; order Bdellovibrionales; family Bdellovibrionaceae; genus JAYWDA01. The sequence continues at coordinate 4,335 of JAYWDA010000309.1, forward strand.
GTTTCGAACAGTCCGAACTTTTAAGATCAAAAGAAACCTTGGAGCCTTCTGACGCCGAGGTCTTTGTCGTTTGTCCCGCCCCGCCTTCATCAAAGCGCGAGACCAAACTAATTAAAGTCAGAACCTTAAAATTAAAATCTTTTTCGGGAAAGCTAATTCCAAGAAGTCTTCTGCATTAATGATGCGTATCTAACTTTGGTCCCAAAGTTGCTCCTTTAAAGGTTGATAATAATTAAAACCCTTTCTGGAGGATTCTATGGGACGAAAAACGACAATTGCGGTCGCAATGCTTACTTGTTTGACAGTTTTTTCATGCGGCTCAAAAACTGAAGATCGTAAAACTAGTGAAGACACTCCTGCTGTGGCAGATGCAACTAAGGCTGTTACTTTGGACCGCACCTCTTTATTAGGTCAGCCCGGAACCATCACAATTTCTGGTGAAGCTTTGACGGCAGAAGCGGGCGAGTTTAATCCCGATCAACCTAAAAAAATAAGCATTAGCGCTCGGACAGGGCTTGATTCTGAAAAGAAACCAGCCGCCGTCCGAAAAGATTTTTTAGTTTTAAATAAAGAGCTTGATCCTGAGACACTTAGTCTTTTGGACGAAGCTGATCGCGATAAAACTTTTATCAATATTGGTTGTGACATTTCAAAAAGAACTGACTTGGTCAATTTGAAAGAAAGAAAATTAGACGCTGACGACTTAGCTGGAATTTCTATTTTGAATGCGAACACAATTTTAATCTGCGGAAAAAATCCAATCAAAGCTGCCATCACTCCGATCGTTGCGAAAATGATTATCTTAGAAAATGTTCAGCACAATATAGTTGGCGGACAAGAATCAATGATTTCTGTCATTGCTCGTGAGATCACTTTAGTTGGCACTAACTTAATCACGTCAGCTGGAAAAAGTGGCAAGAAAATGTTGGAAGCTGGTCCAAGTATCAGCTTAGCAGCCCAAAAACTTTCTGGCGCCGGAGTCTTGCAGATCGATATGACTGGTTCTAGCATCGTAGTTCCTGAGACAACACCAGCGGCACCAGGACCTGCTACTCAAATGGCTGCCGCTAGCAAATAATTATTCTTAACTCCTGGTGCATAACCTTGCGCCAGGGGAGTCCTTCAAGAGAGTCGCTTCGTTTCGTATTCTGAAAGAGCGTTAATAATGTGATACAAAGAACTGGCTTTCACGGGAAGTTGGTCAAAAACTCCCGCTTCAGACCGAGTGTCACTCCAAAGTCCTTTTGCTGGCTGATTTAAATAACTCCAAAGTACATCCATGGCCTCATCCGCAGAAGCAAAAGCTCCCAAGCTGACGGCCGTTTTAATTCGCTCGCATTGGGGCCAAAATCTTGAACTTAATTTTTTGGGTGAAAAGTCACTCCACACTTCATCAATAACAAAATGGGATGATTTTGATCGGCCATATTTTTCTGCTAAATTAAAAAGATGCTGCGGTTTTTCTTGAACATCAAAGCCAGTGACTTTTTTAAACTCCAACATTAACCAAGCCCACTCGTATTGATGACCTGGTTCAAAAATAAACTTTTCATTTTGTTTTAGGTGCTTCCAGTTTTCATCAAAGAATTCGCCAATCACTCCGATGGCTGGGTCGATGAATTTTTTCGTGCAAAGTTCAAAAATAGAAAATGCTTCAGCTTCCCAGTCTGCATCCCGATCGACTTTTATCCATTCAATGACCGCTTCAAATAAATGCATATGGGGATTAGATTGAAAAACAATTTGATGGTTTTTAATTTCAGTAAAGCCACCATTAGGAGCTTGCCGCTCGGCTTTTAAGAAATGCATCAGTTTTTTGGCAGCTGATTTAATTTTATCTTGCCGCAAAACTTCATAGGCTCTGGCCAAACAAAAAATAACGAAGGCTTGAGTGTAAAGCTCGGCTTGAAGCGCCGCAGGTTTACCATTGGCATCTACAGAGTAAACGAAAGCACCTGATGGCAATGCATACTGGGACAGTAAAAAATCAACACTTCGATCCAGAATGGGCGCGACCTGATCCGTGTTAAGGATTTTCATTTTCAATGCTTCGGTGTAGGAATAAATCTGGCGGGCTTGTACCATCGCGCGCCGGGGCATCGAAGTTGGCTGGTAGTCGGCGGCTAAGCTTTCAATAAAAGATCCCGTGTCGGGATCAATTCCTTTGCTGGTCCAAAGGGGAAAAACATCTTTGGCAAGCCAGACTCGAGACAGTTGAATTCTTTCGGACGGTGTTTTTACCATGTTATCTTTCTATCATTCTTTAGATGTGCTCAAAATTTTTATTTTTTGATGAATCGCAGCATTAGGGTTCTTCGCGGAAAGCTTAAATTCTGCCTTCCAAGATACGCTTCAGCATAGGATGACGTTTCCCCTTCTGCCGGTAAATCATAAAGTAGGACTGTTTTATTTTTTTGAATTCATGAACTATATTGAGCTCACCCGAATCAATCTCCCTCCACACTCCAACTTTTGGAAGGGCGACGATGCAGTCTGTTTCCAGGGCCAAGAGGCGCAAAAAAGCGATATCACTAATATACCCACGAATAATTGGAGTTTTTGTTTTTTCAGCTAAAAAATCAAGAAGCGCTGAAGTCGTTGGACTGCTCTGAGCGGGCAGATAAAGGCCTCTTGAAAGCACCGTAGAAAGATCGGCTAACTCCCTTTTTTTCGGCTTCAAACGACTGACTAAACAAACACTTTCGCTAGCGATTTCGGTCTGAGAAAGAGGCTCGGCTTCGGACGCTGGAATCGATGCATCAGAGAGCAAAGCATCAATTTGGAAGTTCATCAGGCGATCAACAAGAGCGGGGATATCTCCCACTTCAATTGACAACTCGATCGCAGGATCGGCGATGACATTCGCTAAAATTTTTATTTGAAGATTCTTAGAAAGTCCGCCGAGTGCACCGACACGAAAACTTGATTTCATTTTTCCGGATCTAAAATACTGAAGTAAATCATTGCCTTGCCGAAAAATTTCTTCGGCTTGAGCCAACGTGACCTGTCCTGCTTCCGTCAACTTAAAGCCCCTGGGTCCACGCTCCATCAATTTTTCACCCAGGTTGTCTTCTAGCTTCGAAACTTGAAGACTGACCGCCGATTGCGCAATCCTTAACTTTAAAGCGGCTTTAGTAAAACCACCCTCTTTGCAGACAATCCAAAAATAATAAAGGTGATGATAGTTCAACCATTCCATATTTTCTAATATCTAAAAAACAGATGGGTTTTGCAAGTTTTATATATTTCACAAAAGAGAGTAAATTTTCGATAATGGAGGTCAATCCTTTCAGATCGGAGAATCCACGTTGGCAACATTTGAAATATTAAGGGCAAACCTCCTATCCCCGATTGTCCTTGCGTTTGGGTTAGGAATTTTTGCAAAACTGATTCGCAGTGAACTGGCTCTTCCGAAAGATCTTTACGCTTCTCTTTCAATCTACCTTCTTTTGGCGCTGGGATTAAAAGGGGGTGTTGAGCTTTCAGAAAGTTCTGCACACGCCATCGCATGGCCTGCGGCCGCGACACTTTTCCTGGGCTGCCTAACTCCTGTTTCGGCTTATTTTTTACTTCGAAGGCTAGGTCGCTTTAGTCCCATTGATGCCGCAGGTATGGCGGCCCACTATGGGTCGGTTTCTGCAGTTACTTTCATTGCAGCTCAACAATTCACCGCGGCGATGGGATCACAGACTGAAGGCTTTATGCCAACACTTCTAACACTACTTGAAAGTCCGGGGATTCATATTGCTTTGGCGATCGGTGCTTTGAAACGCGCGAAGCTTCAAGCAAACAATTCAGATCAGCCCGTCCGATCCAAATTTGCAATTCTTCATGAAGTCCTGACCGCGCGCTCGATGATTTTGCTTGTGGGCGGACTTGTGATTGGTTTTTTAATGGGTGTGAAAGGCTACGAACCCATCAAACCTTTTTTTGAATCGGGCTTTAAAGGTGCGTTGGTGTTATTTATTCTAGAAATGGGTCTTGTTGCAGCCACAAGATTTCAAGATTTAAAACGAGTCGGATTAAAAATTGTAGGTTTAGGAATTCTACTGCCTATTCTTCACGGCACCTTGGGTGTTGTTGTTGGTCACTGGTCAGGCTTGTCCTTGGGTGGCGCAACAGTTCTTGGTGCGATGGCGGCCAGTGCTTCTTATATTGCAGCACCGCCAGCGGTTCGAATGACTTTACCTGAAGCCAATCCAGCTTATTATTTAACGGCCAGCCTGGCGGTGACTTTCCCATTTAACTTAGTGATTGGAATTCCACTTTATTATCAAATCGCCCTTTGGCTGCAAGGATAGGAGAAAAATATGTCCAATGAAAAATTCAAACTTGTTACTATTATTTGTGAACCGGTACTTTCAAGCAGTTTGGTATCCATGATTCGCGAGTTAGGTGCGACGGGCTTTACCATCAGCGATGTTCGGGGCGAAGGCTCTGGCGAAAAACGGAGCGGCGAAATTCCTAATGAAAAAATTAAAATCGAGGTCGTCGGCGAAGATGGCCTTTCAAAAAAATTAATGAAAGAAATCGCCAACAAATATTTTAAAAACTATTCACTGATTGTTTATTCCACAGATTTAGAGGTGATCCGACATGAAAAATTTTAACTTTATCGCAAGTATTTTAATTCTTCTTCCGATGGTTTTTTTGTCTCCAGTGTCAAGTTTTGCTAAAACTGCG
>JAYWDA010000310.1:0-2590 GCA_043780105.1 Pseudobdellovibrionaceae bacterium
CGCCGATCATTTCTAGAGTTTTCCACAAAATAAATCAGATCATCAATAATTTGAACGTCTCGGTTATTCGTCGGTAAAAATTTAATTCCTGATCCATTCGAGCCTAACCAAATCACCTGCGCCATCACCTTGCGCGTTCGACCGCCGACTTCAAAAGTTAGCTGCAGTTTTTCATTAGGCTTAAAGGGCTCACTTTGACCTTCCAAATAAGCACCGGAAATACTGATATTCTTAACAACCCCTGTGATCGTTTCACGGGCGTAGTTACGTCTAAAGGTCACCTCAAGGTGAAGAGGGGTCCTGGGGGCTGGTGTTGTTGCTATTTCCACAAATCACTCCTTTATTATCGAAAGTGGTGGTACCAATACTTTCTCGGAACGCGCCTTAAAAACTAAAATTATTCTTTAAGTTTAAAGTAGTTAGCTCACTTTGGCGACTAACAGATCTAAGTCTATTTTAAGCGTAACGTATTGAAACAACAGTCTTTAAATGAAACACTTTAGAGCAAATGCTAGACATCCAAAATTATTTGACAAAGTGGGTCTTTTCCCTCAATCTAGGTCCAACAGGCCTGGTCCAAGGTCCGATTTAGTCTTTTAAGAATACCAATGATTTTAAAACGACAAACCCCTCAAAAGAGCCAATAGCCCATAAAAACTAAAATTAAAAAATATTAAAAAGTTGATGCCCAAAAGGAGCCTCCCTTGCCAGATACAAAATCACCATCTTCTGCCGACGTAACAAAAAAACGTGGTCGTAGCAAAGCCCAAACTGTCGATAAAGCCGAAGAAGGAGCCGTCGCTGAATCAGCCCCAGTTGTGTCAGCCCCTCATGTAGAATCTGTGGCGCCTGCGGCACCTCAAGCTAGCGCTCCGACTGAATCAGTGTCCGCTCCATCAGGTCCAAGTCCTTTAAGCCAACCTCAGGAAAGACCAACCCCAACGGGATCTAATTCTGGCGGGTCAGGCGGGGGTCATCAAAGAAATGATAGAAATAATCATCGTCGCTTTGATAACAATAAAAGAAATAATAATTCAGGTGGTGGTGGAGACCGCGATCGAAACCGTAGTGGTGGTGGTGGAGGAGATTACAAATCCAACAATAACAGTGGTGGCGGCAGCAGCAGCAGTGGTGGAAGCTCTAACTACAACCAACGACGTGATTTCAGACAAGACCGAAATTACAATCGACCTAACCAGGATGATTCCCCTGGTGAATTAGCAAATACAGAATTAACCGATGCGGATTTAGCAGAAATAAAGCTGACTGAAGAGGAAAAAAGTTGGCTGTCATCGAAGGATTTAAAATCAAAATCCATCACGCAGCTGACAGAGCTTGCACTTAAATTAAAAATTGAAAATGCAGCCGGTATGCGCCGACAAGATATGATCTTTGAGATCTTGAAACGGGCGGCTCGCTTAGGCGTTGATATTTATGGTTCAGGCGTACTTGAAATCTTACCCGACGGTTATGGATTTTTAAGATCTCCAGATTATAATTACCTTCCGGGTCCTGATGATATTTACGTGAGCCCCTCGCAAATTCGCCGATTTGGTCTACGAACCGGTGACACTGTAACAGGCACAGTTCGTCCGCCAAAAGAAGGCGAACGATATTTTGCGCTTCTAAAAGTTGATTCATTAAACTTTGAAAATACTGACACCGGTAAGGATAAGATTTTATTTGATAACTTAACTCCGCTTTATCCAGATCAACGTTTGCGCTTAGAACATAATCCCGGCGAACTGACAACTCGGGTTGTGGATTTGATGTGTCCATTGGGTAAAGGCCAGCGAGCTTTAATCGTAGCGCCACCTAGAACTGGTAAAACAGTTTTAATGCAAAATATTGCCAATGCGATTTCAGCCAATCACCCAGAAGTAAAATTAATCGTTCTATTAATTGATGAGCGGCCGGAAGAAGTTACTGATATGCAGCGAACCGTTAAAGGTGAAGTGATCAGTTCGACTTTCGATGAGCCTCCGACTCGACACGTTCAGGTAGCCGAGATGGTGTTAGAAAAGGCGAAACGCCTTGTTGAGCACAAGCATGACGTTGTCATTTTGCTGGATTCGATCACTCGTTTAGCCCGCGCATACAATACGGTCGTTCCTCCTTCTGGAAAGATCTTATCGGGTGGTGTTGATTCCAATGCACTTCATAAACCTAAGCGCTTTTTTGGAGCGGCTCGAAATATTGAAGAGGGTGGATCTTTAACTATCATCGCAACAGCCCTGATTGATACGGGCTCTAGAATGGATGAGGTTATTTTCGAGGAATTTAAAGGAACCGGTAACTCTGAGATCCATTTGGACCGCAAACTGATGGAAAAACGGATTTTCCCATGTATGGACATTAATAAATCAGGCACTCGAAAAGAGGATTTATTGATCGAAAAAGGCGATTTAAACCGCCTTTGGATACTAAGGAAGGTCCTAGCTCCGATGAATGTCATCGATGCGATGGAATTCTTGCAAGATAAAATAACGACCAGCAAAACTAACGGCGCCTTTTTGACCAGCATGAGCGGCGGATAAGGGAAATTTCTCTTGTCCCCTATGGCTCGATATGTTACTCAAAGGCCCTTACA
>JAYWDA010000311.1:0-6116 GCA_043780105.1 Pseudobdellovibrionaceae bacterium
AGAACACTTCCACCCGATTTCAAATAGCTTTCAATAGCTTGAACTTCTATATTTTGAAATGGCTGAACCGGTCCCGTGATAGCCAGGACGTCCATATCAGTTGGCATTTTTTCCAAAGTGGCAAAGTTAATTATTTTCGCTGTATAGTTATTATCTTTTAAAAGATTTTTTAAAAATCCAGTTCCGTCCGCCAGATCTGTTGATTCAAAATCAGGCTCGCCGTGGCCAGAAGTAAAATAAATTGTCTTACTTTTTTCGCGAGTCACCCGCACGAGGGCTGAAGTGAACGTTTGCTCGTCAATTTTTTCAATACGGCTCGTTTTGTCATTATAATCTATGTAAACCGCTTGAGCTCCGCGAAAATCATATTTTTTTGCAACATCCGGCTGCTCGTCGGCTTCGACGAACTCAAGCTTAAGGCGATCACTTTGATCTTGATAGCGCCGGATTAGTTCCGTGAACGCTTTTCGATTTCCATCTAAGTTAGCAGAATTTTCTTTGTACAGATAAACGACTTTTAAATCTGTTTTTAAATTTTTTAAAAGTTTAATGGACTGCTCAGATAAAGAATTCATTTGGTTTACAGAAAAATCCCAAGTCTTGTAATGTCTGGCTCCAAGGACATTGGCCGCCACCATAAAACCCATAAAGCCAAAAATTAAAACACCCATATTTGTGCCGTGTTTTGTGGTCTTCATGGAAAAAAAATCGCTAAAGAATTTACGGTCCGTGAAGACTCCAAAGATAATGAAAAATCCAAACAGTCCCAGAAGTACTGAAAAGAAAGGGATCCATTCAACAATGATTGATTTCGCAATTGCAAAACAAAGAAGCGAAACCATCGCAAAAATAAAAGACAATTTTCCTAATCGACTCATAAAGACCTCCAGCGAAAGGATTCGACCACTCGCTCGGTCAGAAAAACAAAGAAGGCCATCACACTAACTAAGAAAATTATTGAACTGGTCCGAAGAGTCCCAGAAACAAGAGCCGCTAAATGGGTATTTATGGAAACATGCTCAAACACGGCTCGCAGAGTTTGACTGTCAACGGCATCAGCCACACTTCCTAAAAACAAAAGAACAATATTAAAAATAACCGACATCACAAAGGCAATTAAACTTTGCTCAGTCAGGCTTGAGCAAAATAAACTCATCGCCGCATACACACCTGCCAGCAAAAACACGCCAAAGAACGAAATCAAAAGGGGCGCCCATGAAAAAACCACCACATATCTGGTGGCCACCGGATAAATCAGCGCTAATAACATCCAAACTAAAATAGCGCCTAACGCTGCAAAATATTTTCCTAAAACAATTTCAGTCGATGTCACAGGCGATGTCAGAAGTAGGTCAAAGGTGCGCATTTTTCGCTCTTCCGATAAAAGCCGCATGGTCAAAGCCGGTACTAAGAAAATTAAAATTAAGTTCAGAACCGAAAGATGTTTTACAAAAACACCCATATGAATGTCGGTCATTCCCGACTGGGCCGCGAAGGCTTTTAAGTACACAAAAAAATACAGACTTAAAAGTCCCGTGATCATCAGGGTCACAATATAAAACATGGGACTTGAAAATAAGGATTTCAGCTCCTTAACGCAGATAATTCCAATCCCTCTCATAAGGCACCTCCCTGTTTTTCTTGTCCATAGGTCAGGCGCAAAAATACGTCCTCTAGGTCAGCCCGCTGAGGAGTGAATTCGATCAGCCCTAAACCTTTAGAAACAATGCGAGCCGAAATAGCATCGACAGTTTCATCAGATCCCTGGACATTCACTTTCCATTCGCGCTGACTTAAGCCCGAATCAACCGTTAAGACGCCATCAATTCCAGCCAGCAAAGATTTTAAATCCGAAGTTTCTTGGCGCAGCCGCACAAAAATTTGGCTTTGGCCCTTTTCGCGGACCGACAAGTTTTGAATTGTATCTTCAGCCACGATACGGCCTTTGTTTATAATAATGGCTTTTTCGCAGGCGGCTTGAACTTCAGGCAAAATATGTGTGGAAAGAATGATGGTGTGATGACCTTTAAGTTCTTTGATTAAATTTCTGATTTCAGCAACTTGCTTAGGATCTAGTCCTACAGTGGGCTCATCCAGAACTAGCACTTCAGGATCCGAGACTAAGGCTTGCGCAATGCCAACTCTTTGGCGAAAACCTTTTGATAAATTTTGAATTAATCTGTGCTGAACATCGCCTAGCAAAGTTTTTTCAACAGCCCGGTTCACCAGCATTGAAATTCTGCTTTTTTCGACATCTTTCAACCTGGCCACATAAGTTAGATAATCACGAACATACATATCACCGTACAAAGGCGGAGTTTCTGGTAAATAACCAATTCGTTTTTTAACCTCGATCGGATTTTCAAAAACATCAAAGCCAGCAATCGACGCCGTGCCACTGCTGGGCGCCATAAATCCTGTGATAATTTTCATAGTGGTGGATTTTCCGGCGCCGTTAGGACCAAGAAAACCAACCACGTCGCCTTTATTAATCGTGAAGCTTAAATTATGAATTGCTTGATGAGGGCCATAATCTTTGCACAAGTTACGAACTTCAATCATGCGATTCTCCTGAGGCGTTTTTTACGTCACAAAAATCTTATAAATTCGCTCTAAGGGGGTCAAGACTAAGTTAGAACCAACATAAAATGACGCTCATTCTGATATTGCACTCGTCCCAATTTATCGCCTTTGATAGGACGAACGTGGCGACATTCAGTGTAGACGATCTCAAGCCTTGTTCCTGGCAATAAAATCTTTTTTTGCAAGGATTCCTGAGCTAACCACGCGGCCACTTGATTGAGTTCACCTTGAGGAATTTCTTGATTCTTATTTCGTTGAATGATGGCATGCGCACTTGGATAATCGCGCAAGTGCAGCCATAGATCCCAGGCCTGCGACTGGCGCAAGATTTTCATATTATCGTCAGCCGATTTTCCTAAAAAAGCTACGATCCCTGAATCTAAGACTTTTTTTCGAGTTTTGACTTCCACTAGCAGTTTTCGTTTCAAGGTCGCTGGTTCGGCTTTCCCTAGTCTACTAATTTCACCTTCCATTTGATTTTCTAGAACATGAATTTCGGATTCGACAATTTCTTTACGATCGAGGGTCCCTTGTCGTTTTTTGACCAATTGCTTGGCCTTTTGAAAGCACTGCTCTAAATTCCAGGCTTGATTGCGTTTGCGATCAAGGAACACATCCCATTCAGAGCCGACATTGATCATTTTTGTAGTTTTTAGAAGTTCCCCCAGCTTGTACCAGTCTTCATTTTCTTTTGAATCCAAAGTTTTCTGAATTTCTGATAAGGCTTTCTTTTTCTTTTCTAAATCTTTTTCAAGCTTTTTTCGAATTTTAAGTTCCGGTGAAGAGCTGCCCGCTTCAGGATTTTTTCTTTGCTTGAGCCATTCATTATGAATCGCCGTGATCGATCGAACTTCATCGACGGGCGGAGTTTCAAAGTGGATGATTTCTTTAGGTTTATTCCAACTGATATTTTTTTCGTCCGTCACCACCAAAATATTTGCTGCCTTTGGAATCAGGTGCACTTGAATCTGACATTTTCGCTCTGAACTTGATAAAAAAATTGTAAAAATTCGGCCGAAATCTTGAAGGCTTTCGATTTTTTGCACTTGCAAGTTTTTGCCATGAGCACTGATAAAAAGACCAACAGGCTTGATCTTTTTTTTGGTCGAAAATGGATTTTTATCAAAAAGAAACGCCATGGGTGAAAGCTTGTTCATCTCAAAAACTAAATATTTTGTGCCGCGACCTTGGATATAAAATCCTAAGACCAAGGCTTCTTCGTAAGATTCGATATCTTGAAGTTGGGAACCTTTCAGTGTGTCATGAGCCCAGGAAACGAAATCTTCAAGCTCGAGCTGATGATATGCTTTCATGCCTTTGAAGCTTACAACAATACATGGGTCCAAAACCACAAGCATCTGGCATAAATTGAACACCAAACTGAGTTTTTTCAGCTTTATCTGGAATATTTAAGGCCAAAATTTTAAACTGTTCGGATTTTCTGTGAAGAAGTCGCTCAATGACTTGATCGTTTTCTTTCGGATTGATCGAACATGTGGAATAGACAACCATGCCGCCCGGTTTGACTGCCAGTAAAGCCGCACAAAGCATAGCATATTGCCTTTGCGCCAATTGCTCGGCACGCTTGGGTTTCCATTCTTCAACGGCCTTTTCGTTTTCTATCATATGGGCTTCCCCTGAACAGGGTGCATCTAGCAAAACGCGGTCAAACTGCCCTGCCGTTTTAAGTCCATACTGAACTCCGTCAAAACCTCGCACGGAACTTCGACTTTGCGCTTCGGGCGGCAAATATTGATCTAACATTTTCTTCATTCTTAATCTGCGATCATTGGAAATATCATTTGAAACCAGCAGTCCTGAATTCTTTAAATGCCCTGCTAAGACTAAGCTTTTCCCGCCAGGAGCCGCACACATATCTAAAATCTTTTCACCATCTTGGACATCGACTGTATCGGCAACAAAAATACTGGCGGGATCTAAAACATAAGCATCCAGCAAATTTTGCTTATTTCGTTCTGGTGAAAAAGTTTGCTCGGGAGTTTTTAACCAAGCTTTATCAGAGTGTTTTTCGAACTGATGAAAACGCTCAGGTGTTTCTTCAATAAAGGGATTTTTATATATGGCCTGCAGACATTTTTCCTGAAGGGCTTTTTTTAAAAGCGGCCAACGCGCGCCATAAATATTTTCAAAATACTGTTCAAAGACCGACATCCGGGCTTTTCCTTTGTGGAAAAAGGCAGATAAATTCGGCCCCTTGCCCTGGTGAGCTTTTTACTGACACCGAGCCACCATGACTTGTCATAATATGTTTTACGATAGCAAGGCCCAAGCCCGTACCACCGGCATCTCGCGAACGGCCTTTATCAATTCGGTAAAAGCGCTCAAAAAGCCTGGCGTGATGTTCTTCAGGAATGCCAGGTCCATCATCAATCACGCGCAAAATAACGTCGTTTTTAAGTCCCCGTTCCCAACGAATTTGAATGGTTTTTCCATCAGGAATATATTTGATGGCATTACTCACAAGATTCATCAGCACTTGTTCAACCTTACGAAAATCAGCTTCAAATTTTGGCAGCTCGCCAGTGATTCGAATCATTTGATTTTTTTCAGAGGCTGCTAAGGCTAATTCTTTAACAACCATTTCAGAAACGCCTAGGGCGTTCACAGTTTCTAGTTTTAATTGTGAGCCGTGTTCAAGACTTGAAAGGCTTAATAAATCATTCACTAGTTCAATCAAACGATCGACATTGCGTCCGATGATTTCTAAAAAGCTTGGAACCTGTTCCATCTGCCCTGCTTTAAAATCATCTTTTAAAGTTTCAAGGTAACCTTTGACTGTCGTCAGTGGCGTTCTTAACTCATGGGAAGCATTTCCAACAAATTCAATCCGGATTTGTTCGGCTTTTTTAATATCTGTAATATCGTAAAAGACACCAATGACGCCATAAACTTCACGCAAACGCCCCTTGCGGAGTGGATACAATGAGACCGAAAAAAATCGTCCTCCGCCATCAAGTCTAGAATTCATTCTTAGTGTTATTTTTTGAGAAAACCCTTTTTCTTTGGCGCTCTGGAAAGCTTCATAAATTTCAGGGCTACGAAAAACATTGGTTAAAAAAACATTCGCATTTTGCAGCTGAGCGGGCTCAAGAAAAGTCGCTGCAAACTGGGAATTAAAATACAACAGCCGCTCATCTAAACTAAAACTGACAAGGCCTTCTTGGACCGAGCTCATAAAGGCTTGGGTTTCTTCGCGCTCACGCTCAAGCTGTTCTTTGCGTTTTTTTAATTTTCTTCTAAGTCGCTCCAGCGCGTGATCCAGCTCTGAGTATTCAGAATCTCCGTCTTCGTGCAAATCTTCTTCATCGCTAGAAATTCTTGATATTTTTTTAGAAGCTAAGGTCATCACTTTTCGGCTGATTCGCCAAATAGGAACCGTGAATCGCCATGCTGAAATAGCTGAGACAAGGACACTGGAAAAGAAAAACAATAGTAAGTAATAAGTCGCACTGCTGCGACTTATCTCAGAATTATTCGAAAGATAAAATAAAATCCCTAAGGTCAGGAAATTA
>JAYWDA010000312.1:0-7271 GCA_043780105.1 Pseudobdellovibrionaceae bacterium
AATTCGTGTTTGTCTGAGAGTTGAATCATAATTCCCTGCTTGACCCAGCGCCGGTAAAGAATCTGCATTAACTGCATCATTTTTGCCAAATGGGCCCGCCATTTTCGAGCTAAAACAATATCTTTGCGGCGAAGCGCATACATTTCTCTGTGAAAAAAACGATACTTCCAGTACAGCTCAAAATTAAGATCGACGAATTGAAGCGGCGACATTTTTGTAATTTGTCGAGGCCGCCACATCGCATAGGTTTCTGAACAAAGGCGTTGAAAAAGTTCAAGGATAATTTCTTCTTTATTGGCGTAGTGAAAATACAAATTACCGGGGCTGATACTCATCGCTTTCGCAATGTGATTGGTCGTCACAGGACTAACGCCATGGCGGTTGAAAAGTTCAATCGACTGCAAAAGAATCTTTTCTTTTGTCTTCATTCTCATTTCATAGCTTTAACCTGTTGGCTTTGTCACTCTTCAATTAACCCTAAATCTGGACTGAAGATCAGTGAATGTTTCCACATCCGGTGTCTACAGGGGGCCGAGACTGTGATTTTTTCGACTCAGGTCTTGAAACAAGAATTTTAATAATGCTAGACTAATTTTATGATACATCCGAAAAAGAAATTATCTCGCCGAAAAAAGGTCCAGCGTGTTTTTACGATCGCTGCGGTGATCACGGGAGTGACTCTTCTATTTAATAGTCGACCGACCGTTGAAGAAAAAGTTCAAATTAAAATTAAAAACCATCTTGAATACCGTGTGCAGTTGGCTGAGACCTTAGCCGAACCCGTCCGCCATGAATCATATCCTGAAAAAATCAAGATGAAGTGGGATGGGTTTCCCATGGACCTGTCGGTTCAATATACTTTTGATGCTGACCTGCAAGCCGCGGCCGATAAATTGCTGAAACAGTACAAACCAGATTATGGATCGATCGTCTTAATGGATGCCACCACGGGGAAAATTTTAGCTTTAGCTAATTTTCAACGTGATGCGAATGACAAACCCAATCTTGCGTTAAAAGCCTCTTATCCAGCGGCTTCGATTTTTAAAGTTGTCACGGCAACAGCAGCCATTGATAAAGTTGGCGTTCGTCCTTCAGACACGATTCGATTTAATGGTGGGAACTACACCTTATATAAAAAGAATGTCTTATCAGATAAAATCAACAAGTGGACCCGCTCGATCAGTTTAAAAGAAGCTTTTGCGAAATCTATTAATACAGCTTTTGGTCGCCTTAGCTTGAAACTAAGTCCGGATCAAATCAATGATTACGCCAAACGATATATGTTCAATCAAAAAATTCCTTCAGATATTCCTGTCGATATGGGTGTGGCTTATGTGCCCCAAGAAAAAGGTTTTGAATTGGCAGAAGTGGCTTCTGGTTACAACAGAATGAATCGTATGAGTCCTATTCAAGGCGCCATGATTGCTGGCACGATTGTCAATGATGGCCGAATGGTTGTACCGTACATAGTCGACAATTTAAAAGATGCCCAAGGACAAATCGTCTATCAAGCTGAACTGGTTGATAGCGGACCAATCATGACCACTGGCTCGGCTGAACAAGTGCGAGAACTCATGGAACAAACAATTATTTCTGGGACATCCCGAAAGACATTTCGGGATCTGATGCGCAATCGTAACTTCAAAGATATCGAAATGGGCGGAAAAACCGGCCATTTCACGGGCGATAACCCCAAGGGCAAAGTCGACTGGTTTATCGGCTATGCCTTTGACGACAATCGCAAGATTTCAGTAGCGGCATTAACTGTGAACAAAAAGTTTTGGACAGTGAAGTCTTCTTACTTGGGCCAAACGATGATTCGAAAATATTTCGAACCGATGATCAAAGAAAAATTAGCCAATAACGGTCATTAATTTAGAATTCTAAAGTTGCAACGACGGGACAATGATCAGAGCCTTCGACTTGATCTAAGATATCTGCTGACTTTAAATATTTCTGAAGACCTTTTGTGAGGCAGATATAATCAATTCTCCAGCCGCGGTTGGATATTCTAGCAAGCTCTCTGTAAGACCACCAACTGTAGCGCTCTTTGTCTGAAGGGTGCAGATGTCTAAAAGTATCGACAAATCCAAGATCAATAAATTGATCAAACCAGGCGCGCTCTTCCGGCAAAAAACCACTTTCCTTGGCCAGCCTGATCGGATCGTAGATATCAATTTCCTTATGCGCGACATTGTAATCACCAACAACGATGACCTCGCGGCCCTTTTTAATTTCAGCTTTTAAGTGTTGATTCAAATCTTTTAAAAATTTTTGTTTGAAATCGTGACGAACTTCACCCGACCCACCATTTGGAAAATAAATGTTATAAATATCAAACTTCTCGTAATCTGATTTAATCACTCGGCCTTCAGCTTCGTATTCTGGATAACCGAAGCCTTTTTCACAAAGAACAGGATGCTTATGGGAAAGCGTGGCAACACCCGAGTAGCCCTTGCGAATGGCTGAGGACCAACAAGAAAAATCATACCCAAGTGTCTGAATGGCATTGTCAACCTGATCTTTATTGGCTTTCACTTCTTGGAGGCAAAAAATATCTGGGTTTTCTTTCTGAACAAAGTCCTGCAATCCTTTTTTGTAGCAAGCTCGGATTCCATTCACGTTCCAAGATATAATTTTCATGTGGACACCTCAATTAACTGCGGCCAAAATAACTTAATTCTTAAAGGGACACAATGCTTGAAATGTCTTTAAAAAATAAATTTATCCAGCACTTGGAAAGTACGTATTCAGGCTTGGCGGCCCAGCCAATGGCTGATCTTATTTCCGAAAATTTGCTGTCTCCTTTTGACGTCGTACTGCCGTCTTCTGTTTTAAAACAAGGACAGGATTTTATCGCGGCTTGCTATCAACTTCGGCAAAGAAAAGAATACGCAGAATTTTTAGCTCCGAAGGCAGCAGCTCTTGGTCTTACAGATCCAGGCAATAAGGGCATCATGATGAGCTACGATTTTCATCTGGACGAAACAGGCACACTCAAACTGATTGAAATTAATACGAACGCCGCTTTTTTAGGTTTAGGTTATCATATGTATTTAGCGCGGCAGAAAAACCTGCCCGTGGCTGATTTTAAAATTGAAAAAATTCGAGAGTGTATTTTACAAGAGCTGAACCTTTTTGGAAAGCCGTTGAGTAATCCTTCGGTAGTTATCACAGATGAAAATCCTCCGGAACAAAGATTATTTGTTGAATTTCTAGTTTACCAAGAGCTTTTTAAAAGCTGGGGTTGGGCGGCCGAGATTCGCGATTGCAGACACGCATTATCGGATCCTCGGCCCGATTTTATTTACAACCGATATACCGATTTTTATTTTGAAAATCCTCTTTCCAATGATTTGAAAAAAGCTTTTTTGACAAAGTCAGCTTGTTTTTCACCGCATCCCTACGAATATTTTTTGCTGGCTGATAAAGAGCGACTGACGGATTGGTCCTTGGGATTTTTAGATACGTTGTCGGATTTTGAAACCCAAGCAAATATAATTAAGAAGCATTTACTCAGCAGTCGACCGATCACTCCGGAAAATAAAGATCTGATCTGGAGCGAGCGTAAAAAGTTATTCTTTAAACCGATGCAAGAGCATGGCTCAAAGGGCAGCTTTCGCGGTAGCAATATTTCAAGAACCGCCTTTGAAAACTTAATTTTAAAACGAACTGTTGCGCAAGAATATGTTGTGGCGCCTGAAGTTGAACGACCGATGCCTGAAGGTCCGCAAAAATTTAAATATGATTTAAGATTTTATGCCTATCAAGGGGAATTACAGCTGGCCTTAGCAAGACTTTACCAAGGGCAAACCACGAACCTTCGCACTGCTGGCGGAGGATTTGCCTGCGTTGTGCTTGAAGAGCTTAGTCAAAATCGTAAATGATCGATAAGGCCTGCTGCCCGTCAGCTTGTTTTTGCAAGTAAACAATTTCGTACTGATGCGAATTCAGTTGGTAAACTTTTGTTTGATAACCCAAAGACACCAAAGTCTTTTCAAAATCGGCAGATGTGCTTAAGGCAAGACTTCGAATATTCCATGGCGATAGCAACGTATTGTCAGCTAGAACTTGAAATTGCCAGAAGACATTTTTCTCTTTAGACACTTGCCCCGTGTTGATCAATGTCGGCCCCATCATACTAAATCTAGTTTTTAATGGTAATTCAGAACTGCCGCAGACGACTTTTGGTTTTGATTTTAAATTTGAATTTACAAATGACTGAAAAGACTGAACCTTCACCAAAGATCCTTCAACACTTCTGGACTCAACGGTAAAATGAGCTTCGCGGGCGACTAAAATCCCTTTTGGAAGGGACGCAAAGTCACCCTTCAGCTCAACTTTATTTGGAGAAACTTTCGATAAGGATTCTTTTTCACAAACAGGTAACGGCAACGCTGAATTTTCTTTGAAACTAAGGGTTGGCTTTGCGGCCCAGCTAAAACCTGTAAATAAAATTGCGCCCGTTAAGATGACCATAAAACCGTTCATGAAGATCCTCCACACAGTTCATAAGCAATTAAGATGCCCTTCCATCGGTGCGCACAGATGATTCGGAAAGTAGTTTTAGAAAATAATTTAAACAGAGAGCAAAAATTGTCACTTGCTGTCTTTAATTGAGACTTATATCCAGAAATCACTCTTATGTTCCCCGAAAACCTAATATCTTCGACAGGATCACCGATAGGTTGAGGTATCTTTAAGTCAACAGTCTGTAGGAGATTTTTGGAGAGATGACCGCCAAGTACTCTGTGAGCCGCAAGACTTTTTATGATTCGTTCGACCAATTGGATGGCTCACATCCTTGGATGGATGTGGTTCCCGACGGTTTCGTTTCATACAGAGTTCGCGAATTAGGTGTTGGAAAAGTCGTTTACTTCAATTTCGTTTTAGCAAAAGAGATGGGACTGATTCCAAGTGACCATCCACACGTCTTAAGTGCCGAGCTTGAGAGGAAAATCATTGAAACTTTTTCGATTCAAATCATCAACGAATATGATGAGCTTACCCAACGAAAAATTAAACCTGAAACCATCAAGCCATTAAAATATATGGCGACTCGTTATCTGCAACTTCAGCATACTAACAAACAGGGAAAAACTTCTGGAGATGGTCGCGGAATTTGGAACGGCACTGTTCTTCACAAGGGCACACGCTGGGATGTTTCCAGTCGTGGCACTGGCGTCACTTGCTTAGCTCCTGGAGCTGTCGAAGCCAATCGTCCTTTAAAAACTGGCGGAACACAATTTGGTTACGGTTGCGGCCAAGCGGAATTAGATGAGCTATTTGGTGCCGCGATCCTTGCTGAATCGATGCACTTGCAAGGGATAAAGACCGAACGCGTTCTTTGCTTGATCGATCTTGGCAAGGGAATGGGCATTGGTGTTAGGGCTGCTCATAATTTATTAAGGCCAGCGCATTTATTTCTTTATTTGAAGCAAGAGCGCCATGCGGATCTGCAAGCCGCCACTGATTATTTTATTAAACGTCAGTTAGAAAACAAAGCTTGGTCTTTTACGAGAGGCCATAACAAGTACGACGAAATGTGCGAAAAAATTTGCGAAAGCTTTGCGACTTTCACCGCCTACTTAGATACGGATTATATTTTTGCTTGGCTGGATTGGGATGGCGATAATGTTTTAGCAGACGCCGGTATTATCGATTATGGAAGTGTCAGACAGTTTGGTCTGCGCCATGATAATTACCGCTATGATGACATCGAAAGGTTTTCGACCAACCTGAACGAACAACGAGTCAAAGCCCGCTTGATGGTTCAGGTTTTTGTCCAAATGACGGACTATTTAAAAACAAAAAAGAAAAAACCGCTGAAGGATTTTGCCAATCACCCGATCGTGGAAAAATTCAATTCTATATTTAAAAGGAAACGTTCTGAGCGACTTCTTTACCGAATGGGCTTTTCCCAAGCCGAAAGAACTTTGATTTTAGATCAGCATCCAGAAATGTTTTTGCAATTGGATAAAGAGTACAGTTACCTTGAGCGCGCTAAAATCAGTGGGTCGCAAGAAAAAGTGGCTGATGGTGTGAACCATCCTCCTTTATTTAATATGCGTATTCTGATGCGCGAGCTGCCCAGGTTTTTGCTGACAAGCTTCGCGAAAGAAAAAAAATTGTCTGCAGCGATGATGAATGAAGAAAAGATTTTTCGAATGATTTTGTCTTGCTTCGCAAAACCAGATGATTTGCAAATGACGGAGCAACAAAAAATACATATTCAACGTTTTCAAAATATTTTTAAAGAGATGATCATGGTCACGGCTGGTCGAAGAAAAATGGACCGCGCTCTAACGGATCTATCAAATCGAGCCATTTGTTTAAATTCTGACAATCGAATCACCGGTAACGCACTGATAGGAATCGTTGATGAAATTATGCTTTCACAACGCAAAGGTCTGCCCGCTCGCCAAATTCAAAAATTAATTGATCGCTTGGTTTTAAGCCATGTGGGCTTTCCAGAAATGCCGATGAGCCGCTTTTACGAAGGCCGCGAAGGCACACCCAGTGCCAATGATCTTTATGAACGTATCTTGGGTATTGTGTTAGAAAATCGCGAAACGATTTAATGCGCCGTCATTTGGGTTTGAACCCAATTTTTAATCACTGGATAGTCTTCATCAATAAAATTGTGTTCTTTATCGAGCTCGACCCAATTCACCGAAAACCCTGCCGATTTTAATTTGAAGGCTCCTTGCCGAGTTTTAGCCAGTGGCAAAACATCGTCTTTATGACCGTGCGTAAAAAGCCACGGAGTCTTTCGAATTTTTGGAGTCAAGCGAGTTTTCCAATACGGAAAGAATTCAAAGTAGCCACTAACACCGATCACGCCGCCCAATTTTTTAGGCCAGTGCAAAGCCAAATCCGCACTGACAAGGCAACCTTGCGAAAATCCAAGGAGAAAAATGTCCTCACTCTTCCATCCTTGCATTTCAAGGTCTGTCAAAAGTTGCAATAGTTTTTCTCGGATGCGAATCACACCTTGCTTCAAATATGGAGGTTCGCCGTACCAAGAGTAGCCATCAAGAAATTTTTTAGGCGCATTTAATAATAAGTAATTAACATTATCCATCTCTAACTCTTGATTGAACTTTTTAAAAGGTCGCAAGCTATCGCCTTTGCCATGCAAAACGATCATCAAGCGCTTGGAGGAACGCTTGGCCGGAATAAAATACGACTTAAAAAGATTCGTCGTTATCAAACGTGACTCCTGCCAGGGCTTGGGTACAGAACAAGGCTTGCTCGGCTTTTAATAATTG
>JAYWDA010000313.1:0-1569 GCA_043780105.1 Pseudobdellovibrionaceae bacterium
GTAACCCCTGCGTATTACGCAGGTTGACTGGCTGATCTGGTTCGGCGGGCATAAGCCAGCGGCGTTTCAAGATCTTCGCCGTTTGCAGCACGGTGAAGACTCATCACTAAAAATGTCCTAGGGTCCAAATCATTTTTTTTGCAGGATTCGATCACCGTAAATAAGGTTGCAGCCGTCTCAGCGCCCGTAAAGCTTCCTGAACCGTAATAATTCTTACGGCCCATGACCGCATGCCGGATCGTACGTTCAGCTTCGTTATTCGACAGCGGGATGCGCGTGTCTTCTAAAAACTTAGTAAAGCCACCCCAACGTTTTTGTAAATATAAAATCGCTTTTCTTTTTTGCGATCCTTCGCGAGATTTTGGATATTCTGACATAAGTAATGATTTTAATTCTTCACTGAGCGGTTTACTTTTTTCCTTACGTAAAAGCTTGAGATGATCAAAGTCTTTCGCCTCTCGCTCGACTTCAAAAATCTTATCTATAACATCTAAAATTGGCTTCACCGTCGGGTCGTGATCTTCAAGTGGTAAAAATTCTCGTCTGGCGTGGGCCCAACAGTAGGCATGCGGGATTTTAGCCTCAACTAAGACATGATCGTAACTACTAAAACCATCAGTCACCACGGGGCCGTTATAGCCTAAAAGCTTTTCACTAATTACTTTCGCCGAGCGCGTTGGCTTAAAAAAATAATAACTTCCTGACCTGTTTGAGATCACCCACATGTAGCCGTCATTTTCCTTTTTATTCTGGATCTTCCACGGCGTCTCGTCGATGTGCAGTGCTAGATCGGTCTGGCGCAATTCAAATAAAATATCGTCCTGCATTCTTTCTAAACTTGCAGCAGCTAGCGCTGAGAACCTTGATAACGTTGAGTTCTTAATTCCTTTTAAACCCAATGATTCCATTTCACGGGTTTGGCGCTCAAGCGGCATATGACTTATGTATTTATCGGCCACAACGCTCGCCACAAAGTCCGTGGAGTAATTCATGCCAGGTAACAATGACGACGGCCCACCGGCTGTGATAATGACGTCTTTCTCATTTGTTTCAGACGTAAATTCAGCTTTTAATTTGTATTTCTTCTTGCGGTGGATTTCTTTAACGTACTTTCGCTCGATAATTTGGATTTTCGTAACAGTATCAAAAACATTTGACAGCTCTTGCCACTGTTCACTTGATGCATTATTAATCCCGCGAAGTTTGCTTTCAGCTTCTAATTCACTGGCAGATAATTCGTGATCAATCGTAATCGATTCAAGACCTTTAAAACGATCTTTGCCTGATTCGCGGGATTCAGGGCTGGGGAACATCGCTTGGCTAAATAGCAAAGCCTCTTCCTGACTCTTGTCTCGCGCGCGGTCGCTGGCCTCTAATCGGGTTTCCTGACCTGATTTATAAAGCGCTCTGCGAACAAGTTTGATTTGTTCTTCGATTAAAAAACTTTGCTGATCTTTTAATAATTTTTCAGCCTCTAGCTTTTCGATGAGTTGTTTTTGGCTGCTAATATGATCAAAGGCTCGGTGAAGTAATGCTTTTAAAACTTCAAGATCTTTTTCGGCGTCTAAG
>JAYWDA010000314.1:0-1592 GCA_043780105.1 Pseudobdellovibrionaceae bacterium
GCATGATTAAATTCGCAGGGGATCAGTTATTGATCCGAGATTCTAGATAGTTACGGTTTCGTTTTGGGGTCGTTGCGCACAGTTTTGTGGGGCAGTTTCAGATTTTAATGTGGGTTACTTCTTTTTTCTGGGACGAAAAAAGCCAAAGCACAAAAGATAACAAAGTAATAGAAACAACCAAGCCTGTTAAATTAGGAAAAGTTGGACGTATTTTATTGAAAATTAAAAGGGCTAATCCAGTAAAGCCAATCAAAGCAAAAATCCACTGACCAAAAGCGCTTTTGGCTTTTTTCTCAGGAATGTTTGGTTTTTGATTTTGAGCCAAAAACTGCTGCTCTAATCGAAGTTCAATTTGTTTTAAATATTTTTCACATAATAAGTCATAACTGATAGATTTACGAAGCTCGTCGTATTTTTGAAAGGCAAGATTTAAGGCCATTTTTTTCTGGCACAGATTCAAAAAATTTTGATGGATTTGATCGTCGCTAAACTGGGCTAAAACTTCGGCCCATAATCTGTTAATTTCAAATAGAGTTGGACTTTCGGATTCAATAATCTTTTGATAACTTTCGATAAAAATACCGCACGAAGGACATTCTTTCGATTGGATAGGCATTAAATGAGCGCATTTTGGACACGTGGAAAAATTGTTGCTGTTGGCTTGTGATTCATAAAGACCAAACTGATTTATATTTTTCAGTAGCGTGAATGTTTTGTGGCAACTTTGACAGTCAAACTGCGGATCGTTTTCAGAAAAAACATCCACGTGGGTGCAGTAAAGTTTTTCACAACATGGACAACGAAAACGAATTTCTTGACTCAGATTTTTGTCCAACTGCAGCTACCCCCTAACCCTAACTGTATGATACCAATTTAAAGATGTCGAATATATTTCAGTTATTTAAGCAGATACCTCGACCCTATTTGGGGGCCATATTAAGTGGTTTTTTAATAGGTACTTCTTACATTCCCTTTCCCGGCTGGGCCCTTTTGTTCTGTTATATTCCGCTTTGGATAGCTGTTTTAAACTTAAATACCAAAAATGCTTCCTTCTCGAAGATTTTTTTTGCGGCTTGGCTGACACAATTTATTTTAACAGTCATCGGCTTTAACTGGATTTTTTACACGGCCAAAGAATTTGGAAACTTCAACTGGATCATTTCTTTAATGGCGCTGTTAACCTTTGCAAGTAGCATGCATATTTATATTCCGCTATCGGCTTTAGCAGCTGTTTGGATTATCAGAAAAAAAGATATTCGATCTGTCTTGATTCAGTTTCTAATTTTAGCATTAACGTTATCACTGACCGAAAGAGTCTGGCCTAGTATTTTTGAATGGAATTTGGCTTACAGTCTTTTGCATATGAAAATTCCCATTTTTCAGTGGGCTGATACCGTTGGATTTTGGGGACTATCCACATGGATTTTTTTAACTCAAGCTTTGCTTGCATTCTGCTGGTCTGTTAAATCACAAAATAAAAATCTAGCAATAAAAATATTTTTATTGCTCTTAAGCAGTTTGATAGTGCTTACGACAATTGGTTTATATAAAGAAAAAAAATGGACCAACACCGACAGTTCACTTAAGGTTGC
>JAYWDA010000315.1:0-9734 GCA_043780105.1 Pseudobdellovibrionaceae bacterium
CTTTTCCGAAAGCGATAAAGTAAATCTACTTTATTTTGCGCGAAGTTTGTTAATTCCTAATTTGACACTCAATAAACAAGAGACGGCCTCGCGGAAACAAGCGGCTCGAGATGCCATCTTGCCAGTCAATATCAGCATTAAACGAAATCAAGCGATCTTGAACAAAGGGTCTGTTGTGCAGCCCTTCCATATGGCCGTTTTGAAGCAAATTGAAACTTTGCAGTCGGATCGTAAAAAAGATTTGATGGCGCTTTCCATGGCCTTATTGCTCTTTCTTTCGATTTTTGTGTTTGCTTCCTATATCCGCAGATTCAGTGTGAACAGGGTGCGCGTCGAATTTAAAGATCTGACAGTCATGATGCTGATTGCAACGTCCGTGATTTTATTTACCAAAGTATTTTTGTTTTTGGCAGATGCGACCTTACTTGCAAAATTCGGCTCGTCGTTAACTCCTTTGGTCTTTCTTTTTGCAGTGCCAGCCGCGGCGGGTCCAATGTTGGTAGGACTGCTGATTCAGTCAGGCGAAGTCGTGTGGTTATTCACTGCGTTCTTAGCGATTTGTTTAGGAGTCATGGAAGATTTTAACCTTCCATGGATGCTCGTCACTTTGGTGGGTGGGATCGCCGCCGCTCGAGGGGTATATTCTTGCAAGAAGCGAGACGATATTTATGTCGCCGGACTTCGAACTGGATTGATCAATGCTTTTCTTATTATTTTTGTGTTAGCGATTCATCGGGATCAAGACATTGTTAATCGTGAAATAGCCTTTGCTGTGATGGCCGGATTTTTCAGTGGTCTTATCAGTTCTTTTCTTGCTCTGATGTTTGTTCCGCTATTAGAAAATATTTTTCATTACACCACGGATGTTAAGCTTCTGGAGCTGAGCAATTTAAACCATCCATTACTAAAAACGATGATTGTTAAAGCGCCAGGCACCTATCACCACTCGATGCTTGTCGGAAGCATGGTCGAAGCTGCCGCGGAAGAGATTGGTGCTAATCCACTTCTTGGGAAAGTGATGTGCTATTATCACGATATCGGTAAGATGGAGCACTCGAACTATTTTATTGAAAATCAAAAGCAGGGGCAAAATCCTCATGATCATATTTCGCCATTTATGAGTAAGACTTTGCTGATTGCGCACGTTAAAGACGGTGTTGAAATGGGCATGAATTATAAATTAGGCAAACCTATTATTGATGGAATCATTCAACATCATGGCACTACTTTAATTTCTTATTTTTACAATAAAGCCTTAGATATGAAAAATGATGAAGACGCCGATTTTTCCGAGGATGAATTTAGGTATCCGGGTCCAAAACCTCAGTTTAGTGAATCGGCTTTGTGCATGCTGGCCGATAGCATTGAAGCGGCTTCGCGCTCGCTGGATGATCCATCGCCACAACGTTTGCAAAATATTGTTCGCAATATCATTCAGCGAAAGTTCTCAGACGGGCAGCTGGACGAATGTAATTTAAGTTTAAAAGATATCACAAAAATTGAAAATGCGTTTATTCGTATTTTACTGGGAATTTATCATCAGAGGATTGATTATCCTCGCAGTGCCGGTGGCGGCCTGGGTGATCAATTTTCTACAGGAGTGAAGGTATGAAAGCTTTGATCGTCAACGACTCGAGCGTGAAAATTTCAGAAAAATTTCTGAAAGACAGTGTTAAAAAAATTTCAAGCTCCCTTGAAAAGAAAAATATCGTCGACAAAGTCGTCAGTGGAAAAGAACTGACGCTGGTTTTTTTAGATAAGCTTTCTGCGAAAAAACTCAACTGGCAGTATCGCCAAAAGGATTATCCGACGGACATTCTTAGTTTTGAATCGGGCGATCCTGAAAGTTTAGGCGAGCTGGTCTTCTGTCCTGAGGTTTTAGAAACTCAAGCCAAGGAGCACAAGCAGTCCTTTGACCAAGAGTTAGGTTTGATGTTGGTGCACGGTGTTCTGCATTTGCTAGGCTTTGACCACGAAAACGGCGGCGACGACGAAAAGAAAATGATGTCGATTCAAGAAGAAGTTTTCAAAGAACTGTTTACGGTGAAGGCTAAGCCCAAAGCTTCCAAAAAATAAATATTTCCCTTTTTGTTATTTCCACAAGATCTGCCACTCGCTATTGGAAAGTCCTCTGAGTCTTTCCTTCCGGTAAGGAATATGCCCCAAGGCTTCTTTCTCATTGAGCTGAATATAATCCCGCACGATTTTATATGCCCGCCACCCACGCACTACGCGGGAAAATGGCCGGTGCCGCCAAAGTCCCTTCGGACTCGTTCCCGTTACGCCGTTTTGTGCCGCAGCTCTGCAGGTTTCCGCAACCCCGCGTTTCTTCCCCACACTCCCGGTCATCCCGGGGGTACCGGTCACCTCCGCGCGCGCTCGGTTCCCTGTGGGCCTAGAAAGTGGCTTTGGGAGAGGCTGTTTCGAGATGGTTAAAAGTCCCTCTTTTTCGAATCTTTGCGCAATCTGGCCGGCAAAGACGCGGAAGAAGTTTTGGTAGTTTGACCGGCGCGTGGTTCGGATGAGCAGATGAATGTGATCACCTTGGATAGAGACCTGCTCGATTCTGATAAAGAAATGAACTGCGTATTTGCGCAAAATAAAGTGAATCAAAGCAAACCGTTTATAGGTCCGAAAGCCAGGTCTGATTTTTTCTCGATTGGCTTTTAAAACCAAATGCAGTGATTCGCGCGAAGAAAGTGGCCTTGCTCCGCGCCCGGCTCGGCACTTTCGAAGCGTTCCTCCGTGCGAAAAGCGATATTGCCAATGGGATTTACCAAAAAAGTTCTGTTGCATAAGAAAACCTCGCGAGGGAAAGACGTGACCGGTACCCCCGAGACGGGGCAAGAGGCACAGGGAACGGAAGGAGTTCAGTGCAAGAAAAAGGTGGAGGCGTGGAGTGAGGAAAGCCGGGTCACGCGGGAGTGAGTGGGCCGTGACCGGACGTGGGCGAAGCAGCGAGTAGCGCGGTGCAAAACCTAGCATTGACGGAGAACGCAAAGAGCCGCATCTTGTGGTCTATGTCTATTGTTTCAGAACTTCACGATATCAATCGTCGTTTGCAGTCGCTAGAGAAATTGGCCCTTGAACTTCGGGGGTACCTTTGACCTCGATAAAAAGAAACGCCGTCTAGAAGAAATCACCATGCAATCGGAAAACCCTGCCATCTGGGGTCAGCCGGAACAAATGCAGAAGCTGAACAAAGAAAAATCTTTTATAGAAAAAGCCCTTGGCGAATGGCAGGCCTACTCCTCGGGCCTTGAAGATTCCAAAGTCCTTTTAGAAATGGCCTTGGAAGCACAAGATGAAGACACCTTCGCCGAACTTAAAGGTGAACTAACAAAAATTGAAAAACTGGGACAAGAATTAGAATTAAAAAGAGTGCTCAACGGTGAGCTTGATTCCAATAGCACTTATCTTTCCATCAATTCAGGCGCCGGCGGAACAGAAGCCTGCGATTGGGCCGGTATGCTCCTTAGAATGTACACACGCTATGCGGATCAACAAGGTTACAAAACTCAAATTTTAGAAATGAACGAGGGCGAAGGCGCCGGCATTAAATCGTGCACCCTTCTGATCGAAGGACCGTACGCGTATGGATACTTAAAGGCCGAGTCTGGCGTGCACAGGCTCGTTCGAATTTCGCCTTTTGATTCCAATGCTCGAAGACACACGTCTTTCGCTTCTGTTTTTGCCTGGGCCGAAGTGGATGACGATATTAAAATTGAAGTTCGAGCTGATGATTTAAAAGTCGAAACTTACAGATCCAGTGGCGCGGGTGGACAGCACGTCAATAAAACAGATTCTGCGGTTCGTATGTATCATCTTCCCAGCGGAATTATTGTTCAGTGCCAGACGCAGCGATCGCAAATTCAGAATCGCGAGACCGCGCTGAAAATGCTAAAAGCCGCTTTGTACGAAAAAGAAATCGAAAAGCGCAATAAAGAAAAAGACGAAATGAATTCCGTTAAAAAAGCCAACGAATGGGGTTCGCAGATCAGATCCTATGTCATGCATCCTTATCAGATGGCTAAAGACCACCGCACTGATTTTGAAACCAACCAAGTCAATGATGTCCTCAACGGGGAGCTTGAAGGTTTTATTATGGCCTACTTAAAATCCCAAGTCCTTCTAGAAAAGACGGCCACAATATGATGGAGCTTTGGCTCGCTTTCCGACTTTTGTTTTGTAAAAAAACTTTTGGGCAAACTAATATCTTAGTCGCACTGATCGGACTTGTGATAGGCGTGGCCTGCCTTGTTGTGGCCATGGCCGTGATGTCAGGCTTTGAAGCAACATTAAGAAAATCAGTGGTTGATGTTGCTGGGCATTTACAGGTGATTCGCACGGGCGCAGGAACTCCACAGTGGGATGATTTAGAAAAGAAAATCTTCGAGATGGATCCGCAGCTGCAAGCCAGTCTGAAGTTTTTATTTTTAGAAGCCGTGCTGGCTCATAAAGGTGAAACCTTGGGCGTTTCCATGGAAGGTGTTGATTCTAAGAAATGGCGAAATGTGCTGGATTTTTCTAAACGAGTGAAGGCGGGAAGCCTTAATCTTGTCAGCACCGACGAAATTCCAAAAGCTTTGATTGGCGAAGGTTTAGCACAGCGGATGGGCCTGTCTGTCGGAGATCAGTTCCGTGTTGTTGTTCCTATCGCAGACAATCTTGATCCGCATCGTTTCGGTCGGCACCTTGGACAATTTCGGGTGGGCGGAATTTTAGATTACGGAAAATTTGAGTGGAACGAGCGCTTTATGATCGTCGATTTAGAAGCGGCGCAAAGTTTAGCTAAGATTGGTGATCGTATCAATGGTCTTATTTTTAAAATCAAAGACTTAGATCAAACCACAAACGTTTATTTTAATTTGATGTCGAAACTGGGTACTGGTTACATCGTGCGCACCTGGCGCGACGCCAATGAAAATTTATTTCAAGCCTCGCAAGGCGAAAAAGTTGTGATCTTTTTTGTCGTCTTTATTATCATGCTGGTCGCAGCCTTCAGTGTGGCCAGCAGTTTTTATGTTAATATTTTTCAACGCTATCCAGACCTGGCGATTTTTAAAACGTTGGGTGTGACGCCACGGTCACTCATCAAAGTTTACGGTTATCAGGGGCTTTTTTTAGGCGTCGTCGGAACAATTTTTGGGTATCTGCTAGGTTTAAGTCTTTGTTTTCTTTTTGTGTGGGGTCAGCGGGCGTTTCACTTGATGCCCGGTTCTGTTTATAAGCTCAATGAGATTCAAGTGGAGATTAAATTTTTAGATACGGCCGCTATCGTCGTATCCACCTTAGTCATTTGTCTGCTAGCCTCAATTTTTCCAGCGCGCCGGGGAGCTCGGCTCAATCCGGTGGAGGGACTTCGCTTTGAATAAAGAGATTCTGTTAAAAGTAACAAATATTGTGAAGTCTTACCAACAAGGCATGGGTGAGCTTCCAATTTTAAAAGGCATCAATCTGGATCTTCACACCGGTGATGCTTTAAGCATTCAAGGGGTCAGCGGCGCTGGTAAAAGTACTCTTTTGCATATTTTAGGAACCTTGGATCGCCCGCAAAGTGGAGAGATTAATTTTGACGGACGCGATGTTATGGCCATGAATGATGAAGAGCTTGCGCGCTTTCGAAACGATGAAATGGGTTTTGTTTTTCAGTTTCACCATTTGATCGCTGAGTTTACAGCGCTTGAAAATGTGGCACTTCCTTGTCGGGTGGCCGGCGAATCAAAAAAATTAGCGGCGCATAAAGCCGAAGAGCTCTTGGATATTTTAGGTTTAAAAGATCGCCTTGAGCACTATCCGCAACAGCTTTCAGGGGGCGAACTTCAGCGAGTTGCCATTGCGCGAGCGCTGGTGCGTCGTCCACGATTGTTACTTGCTGATGAGCCAACGGGCAATTTGGACACTCAAAACAGCCTTAAAGTGCAGGATTTATTTTTTGATTTACAGAAGCGTTTTGATTTAACGATGGTGATCGTCACTCACGATCAGCTCTTTGCCCAAAGATTTCCAAGAAAACAGGTGATTCGTGACGGAGTTTGGGCCGAAAGTTGACGGCCCGCACCCATATCGGTTTTTGACTGGCAGTTTGTTTTGGGCTAGCCTTTGACGGTTCGCATTAATACGGTTTAAAAAAGGGTAACGAGGCTTGTGAAATTAAAGTTAGTGAAGGTTATGAAGTTTAATTTAAACGCCATTTTATTTCTCCTCCTTGTCGGCGGCGTCGTGCCCAGCCCTGCGCAGGCTCAAAAACAGAAGCCCGTTCGAGCGAAGGCAAAAAAATCTGCTAAATCAGAAGCGAGCGCACCAAAACTTGAAGGCACAGTTAAAGCCTTGCAAGTCTCAGGAAATAAAAAAATTGAAAAAGATGCGGTCCTAGGACGCCTGACTTCCAAAGTGGGCGAAGCTTACACTGAGGCTAAAGTTCGTGACGACGTTATCAGTTTATTTAAGAGCGGCTATTTTTTAGATGTTTCCGTCGACAGGCAAGGGCAGGGCAGTGACATCGTTCTGACTTATGTTGTGGTTGAAAAACCTTCGGTTGTTGAAATTGTTTACGAAGGTAATACAGAGCTTAAAAGCGAAGAAATTGCGGAAGCGTCTGGCGTAAAGCCCTACGAAATTTTAAATATGTCCAAGATCAAAGAGTCCATTGAAAAAATCCAAAAGCTTTACGAGGACAAAGGCTTTTTCCTAGCTAAAATTGAACCCAAAATTGAAGACGTTAAAAAAGATGAAACCGTAAAGCTCACTTATAAGATTCGCGAAGGCGAAAAGGTGAAAGTAAAAAAAATCACTTTCTTGGGAAATAAAAACATCAGCGACAATTCGCTGAAAGGAAAAATCTTTACTCAAGAAGAAGGATACTTCGCAGCCGTCAGTGGCTCGGGCGCTTTTAAACAAGAAGCCTTTGACCGCGATGTTCAAATCGTTCGACAGATTTATTTCAATCAAGGTTACGTGCAGGTAAAAATAGATCGCCCGCAGATTTATGTGACGCCTGATAAAAAAGGCATTTATGTGACCATTCGAATTGAAGAAGGCACGCAGTACTATGTCGGCGAAGTCGATTTTAGTGGGGACCTTTTATTTCCAAAAGAAGAGCTTTTTGCCACAATAAAGATTGATGATAACGAAATTTTTGCAGGCGATGTGCTGCAAAGGGATTTAGCGGACCTGCAGGCCAAATACGGCGATTTAGGTTATGCCTACGCCAACGTCATTCCGCAGTGGAATTTCAATGAAAAAGAAAAGAAAGTGAACATTGTTTTTGTCATCGATAAGGGCAATAAAGTTTATTTCGGAAAATTTGGCATGATTGGCAATACTCGCACACGCGATAAAGTCGTTCGCCGAGAAGTGCGAATCTTTGAGGGCGAACTATATAATGAAACTCGCAGACGTCAGTCTTTAGAAAATATTCAGCGTTTAGGATTTTTTGAAGACGTTAATTTTAAAACATCAACTCCTCCTGATCAATTAGACGTGATGAATATTGATATCGTTCTAAAGGAACGAAACACAGGGCAAGTTCAACTAAGTGCTGGTTACGGATCAACAACGGGCGCTACTTTTGGTGGTTCTGTTCAGCAGACAAATTTCTTGGGTCGCGGGCAAAATTTGGGAGTGTCAGCGCAGCTGACAAGCCAAACCAGTATTTATGATTTCACATTTACTGAGCCCTATTTTGACGACACTTTATGGTCCGTGGGCTTCCGGGCTTTTATGAGCCAAGACGGTGGACGAGCTGATTACAATTCTAGAAAAACAGGTGGCTCGGTTTCCGTTGGGCACCCGATCTTCGATGAACTGCGATTTACAACTACTTATGGTTATACGAACACTAATTTATCTCCCGTCTACGGCCCCTTGGGAATGGTGACGGATTATGAGTTATTCCCGCTGACAACTGCGGAAGGGGATGCCAGCACCATCGGTGTCGCTTTAGATTATGACACAAGAAATGATCGCTTTAAGCCTTCCAAGGGCTGGTATGCTCGCGCTTCTTATAATAACTCAGGCCTTATCGGTGGAAATTTGCATTATTATCGAGCCGAAGGAACATTGAGATATTTCAAAAATATTTTTTGGGATGTGGTTTTCAGAAACTCTTTGGTTTATGGAAAAATCGGCTCGACGGATACAGATCGGGATCCTCCGTTTAACGAGCTGTTCTTATTGGGTGGACCCTATTCGCTGCGAGGTTATCGATACTCTCGGATCGGTAAAATGAAGCTGTCGACGCGAATTTATAACGATTACCTAACCAAAAATCCTGGAAAAGTGGACGATGCGAATGCGCAGGCCAAACGGTTTTTTGGAGGACAAGAGGAAATTCAGTATCAAGGAGAACTTCAATTCCCGCTGATCCGGGAAGCCGATATGTTTGGCGTAGTTTTTTATGATGTGGGTAAGGCTGAGGACAATATATTTACCTCGGAAGCTGGAGACCGAAACCGCTCGGACAATAAGCTATATGCGGATTGGGGTTTTGGAATTCGTTGGTTTTCGCCAATTGGCCCATTGCGTTTTGAATGGGGATTTCCATTAGACCGCGATCCAGTGTACCATGAACCTGTTGTCTTTGAATTTTCAATCGGCACACCATTTTAATTGGGAAAGGATCTCAAATGATCAAATCGTTATTGATGTTTGCTATAGCCTCTGGACTGACTTTTGCGCACGCTGCGACGACCAACATTGCAGTTGTTGATATGCAGAAAGCGATTCAAGCGACGGCTGAAGGAAAAAAAGCTAAGTCCGAACTTGAAGGTGAATTTGATAAAAAGAAAAAAGAACTTCAAAAGCGCGAAGGTGATTTGAAGAAAATGGGCGAAGATTTAGAAAAGAAAAAATCAGTTCTTTCTGAAGAAGCCTTAGGAAAAAAACAAGCTGAGTTTCAAGAAGAAATGATGAAGTACCGTGAAACCATGGGAAAGAGCCAAGTTGAAATTCAAAAGAAAGAACGAGATTTAACAGCTCCAATTTTAGAAAAAATGCGTAAAGTGATTGAAAAGGTCGCGAAAGAAAAAGGTTTCAACCTAGTTCTTGAAAATAGTGGCGCCATTTTATTTGCTGAAAAAACAAACGACATTACAGACGATGTTGTTAAGGCCTTTGAGAAAAAATAAGCATGTCTCAGAAGATTCATCCTACCAGTGTCATCTCGTTAGATGCAGAAATTGGGCCCGACGTTGAAATCGGACCTTACTGCTTGATCCAAGGGAAAATTAAAATCGGACGCGGCACCTATATTGAGGGCCACGCCACCGTCGGATGCAGATCTTCAAATATTATCATTGGTGAAAATAATCATATTGCGCCAGGAGCTGTGATCGGCGGTCCGCCGCAAGATATTTCTTATAAGGGCGAGCCCACTCAGCTAATTATTGGTAGCAACAATGTGTTTCGTGAATTTTCCACGGTGAATATTGCAACCTCAAAGGCTGATGGGAAAACTGAAATTGGCAATAACGGTTACTTTATGGCCTACACCCACATTGGTCATGACTGTAAAATCGGCGATAATGTTATTATGGCAAACGACACTCATTTAGGTGGTCATTGTATCATTGAAGAAAACGTTGTCATCGGCGGAATTTGTGCATTCAATCAGTTCACAAAAGTAGGAAAAGGCGCCTTTATCGGTGGCAGTAGTGTCATCAATAAAGATATTTTGCCATTTTCAAAAGCGCAAGGGAACTACGCCCTTTGCCGGGCTACGAATAAGATTGGCT
>JAYWDA010000316.1:0-1775 GCA_043780105.1 Pseudobdellovibrionaceae bacterium
TTTTTCCCTGCCGATTCAGATCTTTCAGTAAATTGATAACGGCTAGCGCGTTGGTTGAATCTAAATTCCCTGTGGGTTCATCGGCCAAAATCAACGGTGCTTTATTAATAAGGGCCCGCGCCACAGCCACCCGCTGCTGCTGCCCGCCCGAGAGCTGTTGGGGCCCATTATCTTTTAATCCAGAAAGTCCCAGACTTTCTAGTAAAACATCAGCATTTGTTGCAAGCTCAGTTTGATCGGGCGGTAATTCCAAAGGATAAGTCGCGGGTAATAAAATATTTTCTAGAACGCTTGCACGCGGTAACAAATGAAATTGCTGGAAAATAAAACCAATAAATCGATTGCGAAAAAGAGCGGCCTCGTTATTTTTCATGGTGGCTAAATCAATCCCAGCAATTCGAATTCGTCCACTTTGCACGGGATTCATTCCGCCTAACAAATAAAGCAAAGTTGATTTTCCTGAGCCCGAAGATCCCTGGATCGCGACAAATTCACCGGCGCTTATTTCAAAGCTAAGTCCATTTAAAACCGGGACCTCCCGGCTGCCTTGAAAGTATGAAAATTTTAAATCTTCAACGGAGACAAGGGACTCGGTCATTTTTTAAGCAGCTCCGAAAAGTTGATGCGTCGAACTTTATCGCCTACTTTAAGGCCCTCTTTAATTTCACTGACCTCTTCGTTTTGTGCGCCAATTTTAATATCGCGCCTGTCGCCATTTTCTAAATTGACAAAATAATCGTCTCCTGTTTGTTGAATAAATTCGTGGCGTAAGGTCAGAACATTGTCTTTTTTAAAGGTAATGATGTCGATCAGAACACTCATTCCTGACTGTACTTTTTCATCGGGGTCTAAAAGCCGCAAGCGTAATGGAAACTCAATAACTGTGCTGCGCTCCCAACGGTCTTTTTCGCGAGACGAAAGGGCCAGATCCTGAACGCTGGCTTTGTAGGACTTATCAGGGATCGCGGAAGCTTTAACAACCGCTTCAAGGCCCGGTCTAATTTTAAGCCGGTCCATCTCGGGGACGCTGCCTTCAATATAAATTTCACTTAAATCATCGATACGAGCGATAAAATCAGAGGTATCGGATTCTTTAATAAATTCGCCCTCATCTTTATTAACCTGAACGACCTGCCCGGCAAAGGGAGCTCGCAACGGAAAAACTTGGTCGTTTGTCATCAGCGTTGTTCCGACGCTTGCAATGGGATCATTGGCTTTGACGTGGTCACCGAGTTTAATAAATATTTTTCGGACATAGCCTTTGTAGGGCGCTGTGATTAAGGTTTTTCGCTTAGGGGCAATGGAGCCTGAAATGGTCACTCTTTGAATCAGGTTACCTTGTTCAACCTGTCCAAGGCCTGTGGTTGAATCTTTACTGTTAAAACTTCTTTTGATTCCAAAGAATATTAAAATAAATAACAGCAAGGTAAAAACTAAAATATAAGGACGCTTAAAAAGCTTACTCATTCAATCTTCCAAGGTAATATTGTGTTTTGATCATATTTTTTTGTAGTTCCATATCATACTCTAAAGCTTGCACTTGTGATTCTAAGTAGTTTGAAAGCACCGTCGTTAAGTCCAAGTAATTGACTCGGCCCATTCGGTACTCTTGCTCAATGCTAGTGAAATTATCTTTTTCTATTTTTTCAAGTTCCTTGGCCAATTTATAGGACTTCAAAAAGGCTGCTTTTGTTGAGGTAAAATCCTGCCATTCCTTGCGGGCGGCTAAACTTTCACTTTCAAGATCGTGCTGCACGATCCGTTCTGCAGATTCT
>JAYWDA010000317.1:0-1587 GCA_043780105.1 Pseudobdellovibrionaceae bacterium
GGTCATCAAGTAAAAATTTCTTAAGAATGAGGCCACAGGGACCTCATTCTACAATTTATGACTTAGATATCGTAATAAAGGTGAAACTCGTAAGGCACCGGTCGTTGTTGGATGGGGCGGATCTCTTTATCAATTTTATGATTGATCCAAGTTTCCAATAGGTCCTCGGTGAAAACATTGCCTTTTTTCAAGAAACTTCCGCCCTCGCGTAAAGCCGTCAAAGCTTCTTCTAAAGTTCCAGGAATTGAAGGAATTTTTGCAGCTTCCTGAGGAGGCAATCCGTAGATATCTTTGTCTAACGGGTCTCCCGGATGAATTTTATTAATAATTCCATCAAGTCCCGCCATCAAAACAGCAGCTTCTGCTAAGTAGATGTTTGCTGAAGGGTCCGGAGTTCTGAACTCGATCCGTTTTGCTTTCGGATTCGGTCCTGAATTTGGAATTCGAATAGCTGCTGATCTGTTTTTAAAGCTGTAAGCCAACTTAATAGGAGCTTCAAAGCCAGGAACCAAGCGTTTGTAAGAGTTTGTCGTTGGATTGATTAAACCACATAAGGCGGGAGCATGTTTTAAAACTCCACCAATGTAATAAAGAGCCATCTCAGAAAGCCCCGCATATTTATTTCCCGCGAAAAGATTTTTCCCCTCTTTCCACAAAGAAACATGCATATGCATGCCAGAGCCATTATCACCGTACAAAGGTTTTGGCATAAAGGTCACAGTTTTTCCATGACGACGAGCCACGTTTTTGACAACATATTTAAACCACATCATCGTGTCGCCCATATGCAAAGCATCTTCAAAACGGAAATTAATTTCCATTTGTCCGGCCGAGGCCACTTCATGGTGATGACGTTCAACAATAATTCCCAGACGCTCAAGTTCTAAGCACATTTCAGTTCTTAGATCATGCATGGAATCAGTTGGAAGAACCGGAAAATAACCTTCTTTATGACGAGGTTTGTAACCTAAGTTTGAACCGCCTTCATCGCGACCTGTATTCCAAGTGCCTTCGGCAGAATCAATCATATAAAAACCGCTGTTGTTGGTTTGTTCATAGCGGATATCATCGAAAATAAAAAATTCAGCTTCAGGTCCAAAGTAAGCTGTGTCGGCAAGGCCCGTCGATTGAAGATAAGAAATCGCTCGTTTTACAATTTGCCGAGGATCCCGCTCATAAGGCTCAAGCGTTTCAGGAAGACAAACATCACAAGTTAATGACAACGTCGGAACTTGCATAAACGGATCCATGCGAGCACTGCCTGGATCAGGCTTAATAATCATGTCAGATTCTTCGATGCCTTTCCAGCCGCGCATCGAACTGCCGTCGAAAGCCACTCCATTTTCAAAAGTGTCTGCAGAGAGTTCTGAAAACGGAATCGTTAAATGTTGCCAGGCGCCTAGCAAATCACAAAACTTAAAGTCCACCATCTTGGCGCCTTTTTCTTTTCCGTAGGCCATTGCTTCTTGTACTTTCATGTCGTCCTCCCCGCCGTTAGGCGATTTTAGTTTTTAAAGAGCACTTTCATCCCGTTCACCGGTGCGAATACGAACCGCTGTTTCAACAGTCGTCACAAAAATTTTCCCA
>JAYWDA010000318.1:0-5283 GCA_043780105.1 Pseudobdellovibrionaceae bacterium
TCTTCCTCACCCTCCCCGGCCAACAAACTCATCCATGAACTTGTTGATATTAATATTTTAGCTAAGCTTGTTTCATTCTGATACAAAAATATCATAAAACTTCAAGTTCCCCATTCAAAGCTCCAGCTGCCTTGATCGACTGAAGTATTGAAATCAGGTCTTTCGGAGAGACTCCGAGTTTATTCAGTGCCTGAACAAGGTCTCCAACACTAGCCCCGCCATCTAACAATGCGACTTTTTCTTCCGTCGAGGTTTTACCTGTTCCTACTTTTACACTCATTCCGCCATGGGAAATCGCGACTTTTGAGATCTTCACGCGATCACCAATAACAACAGTGCCTGTTCGCTCGTTAACAATGACCACAGCTTTATTGTCTGGATTGACGTTAATAGATTCAATTGTTGCTAGCAATTCGACGCCACGATTTTCATACGCAAAGGGCGTGACAATATCAATTGTTCCCGCATCTTTGGCTGTTGCAAAATGACCACCCAATTCCTTATTGATGGTAAGGATCGCGCGAGCGGCTGTTGTAAAATCTGGATTGTGCAAAGTCATCCGAAACATTTTCCGGGTTGAAAAATCAGCTTGAACATCTTTTTCAACCATACCGCCATTCGGTATTCGACCAACGGTTGTGTGGATTTCCTTAGCATCACCACCAATAACAATAGATCCTTGAGCCACCGCATACACTTGCTCGTTTGCGGCTCGCAGTGGAGTTTGCAAAAGCATTCCACCTTGTAAACTTTGAGCATCCCCTAAAGCGCTGACAGAAACATCAATGGGATTTCCTGATTTTGCAAAGCCAGGCATAGTGGCTGTCACAATAACGGCGGCCACATTTTTACTTGTGAAGTCTTGATTATCTAATTTGACTCCCAACTTATCAAGCATACGAACCACGCTCTTGGCCATAAATTCACTTTTGCCGTCGCCAGTTCCCTTTAGTCCAACGACAATCCCGTAGCCTATTAATTGATTTTCACGCACGCCTCGAATGCTAGCAATATCTTTTAATCGTGCTGCCATCGCGTCCATGCCGGCAAAAATCAAAGCGGCCAGTAAACTTAAACGTAAAATAAAATTCCTACAGTGTATCAGACGCATTGGCTTTATTCCTTCTTAGGCTAACAACATCAAATTGCGGATCTAACAATTTTGAAGAACTGATGCCTTCATCATTGTAGTCTTCAGGTCGAATCATTCCGGTGACGATCACCTTGTATTCTTTTTTATCAATCATAAAAGGCTGCGAACCTTTGACTCGGTAATTTCCATCAGGAAGTTTTTCAATAATTCGAGTTGGGATTAAAGCGACGTCGGTTAAATCCGCTTTATCTTCTTTTTCTTCAACCTTTTGAGCAGAAGCAGGTGCTCGCTCTTTTCCGTCGGTGCCATCTTTAGAAGCTAATGTTTCTTGCTTCCCTGCGCCGCTCTCTAAACGCTCTTGCTCTTCAATTTGTTTCAGCAACTTTTTGATCACTTTTACTTTTGTCTCGACCTGTTTCTGGGCTGGACCTTCTAATTTAACATTCAGGATATCGCCATCACGACGAGTTTTATTTTGCGTGAAAAGATACGACGACTGTCCGTCCATCAACCACATTGAACCCGCTTGCGAACCCAGTTCAGCCTCTTCTTCCATTCTATTTTTCGTCATTTTTTTATATTGCCTGTTCGTCGGTGCCGTCACCTGCGGATTTTCAGAATACCGAAGTGGCGCTTCGTCGCCAACAAAAGGAATTTTTTCTGTGACTGAAGCGCAGGAGGCCAAGGTGCTTAAAAAAGTGACTGCTAACAGATATTTCATTGAATCTTCACCACGCCCTTTTCAATAATAATGGCTGACATCATTTTTTTATTCTCTGGATTTCTAATCTTAATCATATCGCCGATACGTCCGGTCTCTTCGGCGATGGCTGAAATTGAAATTTCGATACCATCGTCCCCCATAAGGGCTTTAACTGATTGTCCTTTTTGTGCTGCAGGCTCTTGCTTTAACTGCGAAGCAAATACAGTACGACCCCTTAGAACGGGTTGGGCCATCACCTGATAGTTTTTAAGAGCTTCAAAAGTTAATGGTTCTTCTTTCGCGTAAGAAATATCCATCCACTTAATTTCAAAATCCTTTGCATTAATGCGTTCGCCATAATTAATATTACGGGTTGCCACAAGCGCATTCTTTTTAATTTTAAGGGTGACTGAAATCCACTGGCCTTGCTGCTTTTTTTCCGAAGTTGAAGTGATTGGAATTAGTACGGAAGCGGCTAGCTTAAGTTCAGACCAGTCAATTTGCCCCTCCGCCATCACCTTGAGTGGAATTGAAGCCTTTAAGATACTGACATCGCAAGGAACGCACTGACTTGAAAGGACGTTGATTAATTTTCTTCGAAAGTGTTCTGTTGAAAATCCGTCTATTTTCTTAACATTAATCTTTTGCGAAACTACTAATTTCGGATTTTCAGCGGCCACTTCCGGGTTCTGCAAAACTAACTTCTTATAAATCTGACGAACGCTCTGAGCATCTAGACCTTTTTCGACTTGTTCGGAACTGATTACAAACTTCTCTAAAATTTCAATCATTTGCGTCGATGGGTTTCTCATTTGAACAAAATCACCAAGAACCCAAGCTTCCCGCTGCGGAATTTCGATTTGATTTTGAAAAATAATTTCAGGCCGATCTTGCGCAAGCGCCATCGTACTAAAAAATAAGATCGCCGAAAAAATCACTTTCATCATTACCTCAATGCATTGATCGACTGTAACATTTGATCTGAAGACTGAATCACTTTGCTATTTGTTTCGTAAGCACGCTGGGCCCGGATCATATTGACCATCTCATCAACGATATTTACGTTGCTGGCTTCCAGTTGACCTTGCGCTAGGTATCCAGTGCCGTTCAGGCCAGGCCGAGTTGTCAGTGGATTTCCACTAGCCGGACTTTGACTGTATAAATTTCGTCCCATGGATTTTAGACCGGCTGGATTGACGAAATTAACGATGTCAATTTGCCCAATATTTTGAGGCTCGTTACTATTTCCAACGATGACTTTCACTTCGCCGGAAGCGGTGATATCGATGCCTGCAATATTTGGCGGAATTGTGATTTCTGGCTGTAAAGCATTTCCGTTTTTATCAACAATTTTTCCCGTAGGATCTTTTTTAAACGATCCGTCCCGAGTGTAGGCCACTTGCCCATCCGGAGTTAAAATTTGAAAAAATCCCGATCCTTCAATCTGAACATCCAAACTATTTTTTGTAACAAGCGCATTGCCAGTTTCAAAATCTTTCTGAATCGACGCGGTTCTA
The DNA here is from genome assembly GCA_043780105.1 of Pseudobdellovibrionaceae bacterium. GTDB lineage: Bacteria > Bdellovibrionota > Bdellovibrionia > Bdellovibrionales > Bdellovibrionaceae > JAYWDA01. The sequence continues at coordinate 3,314 of JAYWDA010000318.1, forward strand.
ACACCCAGGCCAGTTTGAACCCCATTGGGTGAGTAAGAGTTAAGACCTGTCGAAGTTCCTGGTTCTTTTTGAGTTTGATACATCAAATCTTCAAATTCAGCGCGCGATCTTTTAAAGCCGGTGGTCGAAACGTTGGCGATATTATTCGAGATCACATCCATGTTATCTTGCTGGGCTGCCATTCCCGTCGCCGCTGTATTTAAACTCTTAATCATGCAAAGCTCCTTCTTAAATCAAACTTTCAAAGTTTGATTACATTCCTGTCTTTCCAACAACATTCACTAATTTATCTGACATTTGATCATAGGTACTGATGGCTTTTTGTGTACTTTCAAAAACTCGATTGGCTGAAATCATATCTGTCATTTCTTGAACGATATTGACGTTGCTCAGCTCTAAAAAGCCTTGTTTCACGCTAGAGCTTGTAACATTTGTGACTTCTGGAGTGGCATTTGTTTTAAAAGCAAACATGCCGTTCCCAACTTTTTGAAGCTGATCTGATTTTTCAACATTGACGATCGATAATTTTCCAACACTTTCTGTGCCTTCAAAAATTTCACCGCTGTCATTGATAGCCATCGGCGCCTGGCCTGTCAGTCGAATCACCCGGCTGGAAGCATCTGTTCCTGGAGGGGCTTCTTTTAAAACAGGAAAGCCTTCTTTGGTCACAAGCTTTCCGTCGCCATCCAAAGTAAAGTTTCCAGCCCTTGCAAATCGTGTTCCTTGCGGTGTTGCCACTTCAAAAAAGCCTTTGCCTTCAATAGCTAGATCCATTTTATTACCAGTGTATTTAACTGTCCCTTGGGAGTGATCTGTGAAGGTCCCCTTGGTATCAACAAAACTTTTATCTCCGCCCTGCATATCGTAAAAACTTTCGATTGAGGCTGGGACCCGTGGCACTTGCATCACATCTGAAGGTTTTTCATTAGCGGTCAAATATTCTTGGAAAACTTGTTTGTCTTTTTTGAAACCCGGTGTATTCACGTTCGCGATATTATTGGCAATCGTATCTAACCTTAGACTTTGCGCGATCGCTCCGCTCAAAGCTGTGTACACGCCTTTAGTACTCATACGATTCCTCCATAATAATTAAAAGAGCAAGCCGTGTGCCACCCGCTCAGCACAACTTTTTGAAATATAAGCTGCCCGGACTTTTGAAGAGTTTATTTTTCTGGCCTCTATTGAAATCACAATTCAGCCGACGGATCATTTAAGACTCGACTAAAGTTAGATCTAGGTTTGACCTAGACAATGTCCAGGTCTTCGCGGGGTTTCTGTCAGAAATAGAACACCAGTGTCAAAAACATGTTACTTTTAAATCTCATGAAAATATTTCTTAAAGCTCTATTTGTAGCTTCATTATTTCCTATTGCCAGCATCGCTCTTCCTGTGGCTACAGAAAGCCCGGCTCCTCTTTCATTGAAAGAAAAATTAAAAGCTCTGACTAAGCAATCCGTTCGCACTCAGTCGGATGCTCTGATTTTTGATTTGCCCGTGACTTATAATAAAAAAGTCAGCAAATGGATTCACTATTATCAAACAAATGGCCGCAAGTGGTTTCGCGAATGGCTCGAGCGATCGACGCAACATATGCCTCCCATTCAAAAGGAACTTCAGCAGGCTGGGTTACCGCAAGACTTAGCCTATATGGTGATGATTGAAAGTGGATTTTCTGCCAATGCAGTCAGCTCAGCCCAAGCGGTTGGACCATGGCAATTTATTGAAACCACTGGCAACCGATACGGCTTAACTAGGAACTGGTGGCTTGATGAGCGACGCGATTATCACAAAAGCACACTCGCTGCGACCAGATACCTACGTGACCTTTATCAAGAATTTGGCTCTTGGTATTTAGTGGCCGCCAGCTACAACATGGGTGAAGGTGGGCTTAGAAAACAAATCACCCGCCACGGCACAAAAGATTTTTGGACTTTGATTCGCGCCAAAGCCTTACCCGCTGAAACCGAAGA
>JAYWDA010000319.1:0-2575 GCA_043780105.1 Pseudobdellovibrionaceae bacterium
TAAAAGGTATCTTAGGAGGAAATCAGATCGGTCGCGGGGTTAAAATCGGCGCGGTCAATCCAATCATCGTACAAGGTAACGTCGATGCCACAGACAAGGTCACAGATCTTGCAATTTCAGGAGACGGTTACTACAAAGTAAAAGGTTCTGATGGCGAATCTTTCACTCGAGATGGATCTTTTCATTTCGACAGAGAAGGTTACTTAACAACCAATGACAATCAACGAGTTCAAGGTTTTGAAGGTAACGAAAAAGGTCAGATTATTAACAAAGTTTCTGACATTAAATTTCCTCGTGCCCTCGTTCCAGCTAAAGCCACGACTGAATTAAAAATGGATCTAAATTTAGATTCACGTGTTGAGCCGACTAAAAAATTCGATCCTAAAGATCCTTATGCAACATCTCATTACTCAACAGGTGTTGAAATGTATGACTCGCAAGGAAATAAACATCTTGTGACGTATTTCTTTAATAAATCAGCAGATCGCCAATGGGACTATCGCGGCCTTGTTGATGGTAAAGAAGTGACTGGTGCTGAAGAAGGTGCGTTGGCCCAAGTCTGCCAAGGGAAACTGGAATTTACTGTCGATGGAAAATTACAATCCAATGAGCTGACAGATTCTAGTTTCAATTTTAAAGGTGGAGCTTTGCAGGGTCAAAAAATTAAATTGAACTTCGGTGATGCCATTAAAGACGGCGGAAAAGGTATCGATGGTTCTAAACAGTACGGTAAAAACTCTGACCTCATTAACTGGGGACAAGATGGATCCGCAGCTGGAACGATTAGTGGCCTCTCTTTCAATGACGAAGGTATTTTAACAGCTGTTTATACGAATGGACAATCTCAGGATTTAGCGCAGATTGCATTGGCTAAATTTGAAAATCCAGAGGCGATGTTCAAAGTCGGTAACAACCGATTAAAAGAATCTCGGGATTCAGGATCTTCTGCTTTGGGGGCGCCAGGTTCTAACGGTCGTGGAAAAATCTTTGCAAAGTCTTTAGAGCGATCAACAGTCGATCTAGCTTCCGAGTTCGTGCAGATGATTCAAAGTCAGCGAGCGTTCCAAGCGAATGCGAAGACCATTACGACAACGGATGAGTTGCTGAATGAAATTATCCAGTTGAAGAGATAATAAATAGTTAGATAAAAATCATATGACCTAAAGACCTCGGGCCGAGAGAACCCGGGGTCTTTTTTTTATGGGGTGATTGTGACAGGTGCGCTGACTGCTGGGCTGATGACGTTCGTGATTGCTTGCAGAGTTCTAGACGATCCGTTTGACAGTAAAGGCTTCCAATAAAAAGTTGTTGAAGAGCTACCCGCAGGAATAAAGTAAGGTCCTGCCGAGGGCGAAGGGCTGCAGCCAGGAGATGTGTAAAGCTCTGTTGGAGGTCCCGAAATCGAAAACCCAGTTAGTGAAAGTGAAAGAGTAGCTTTTGCTAATACAGGACTACCAACTATATCTTGGGCCTGCACTTGAACCGGAACACAAGAAATTCCAGACATGATTGAAGACGGGAAAGCACTAAAACTAAGTTTTGTAATCCCTCCGCTAATGTTAACTGAACTTCCGACATTAGTAAGTCCGCTGCCGCTAACATTCGGGGAAATCGTCACTAAATTTCCAAGCAACGGCTGATATTCAATTTTCCCTGAGTATTCAAAAGCAGGAATGCTTGTACTAGTAATTCCGCTGCTGCAGCTTCCGCTAATACAAAAGTTTCCTTTAAGGGGGTCATCAAGCAATAGAGGAATAGTTGTCGGTCCCGTGACTAAAAGTGGTGTGCCATACATATTATATTGGGTGACTGAAAAGAAGGAGGTGCCCAAAAAGCCAATACTATTGGGACCATTGACTCGCACACTTTTTATTGTTGTATCCCCAGAAAGATCATATTGAATTTCCGCTGAGCCAGGATCAATCGTACCTAGTGCATCGGTAAAGTTTATCAAGCCAAAGCTTCCGATGGCGGAAGTTTTAAGTCTAACAAATAGGTTTTGCGAAGCAGAGGCGCCACCATAAGAAAAATTAGGCGCTAGGGCTGAACAAGTTGAGTTTGCAAATACTTCCAAATCACTGGCTGGATTAATGTTGATAGTTGCACTCGACGCACTGGGGTTTGGCCCACTGTACGCTTTGACGGTCACACTGATAGGGTAGCAAGCATTCCAAATAATTTTATAGGGCGCTGTCACCTCAAGATAGGTGGCAGATGAGCTCTTTATCAAAAAGGAAACGGTGGCGGCGCTGGTATCTAAGGCGATAGGAGTATTGCCATAGATCACCGTGAAAACATGAGTGTCATTAATCGACGCGCTGACAGGCATATAATAAACTCTGAGCGTGCTCATCCCTGCGGATATTTTTAAAGATGCCGGCGATATTTGCGCACTCGTAGTTCCGTTTCCGCAGTTATAAAAATCCGGATAAAGCATCAGTCCCGAATCAGCGACTCCATTTTTAGAATGGCTCAGAGAAAACGGCAGGTCAGCTGAATAGTTAGTATATTTATTGTCAGCTGCGCGCACAGAAACTATTAATTCAACACATTGACCTATGCCGCTTCCGGAAAG
>JAYWDA010000320.1:0-3130 GCA_043780105.1 Pseudobdellovibrionaceae bacterium
CATCTTTACGGATGTAAGCTGCTGCTGCCGCTGTTGTCACGGCATCAACATACTGCTTCGTTGCAGAGCCTAAGGTCGCAGAGGGGTCAGCTGATAAAACAAGTAAACCAGTCATGCTGTCGCCAGCTCTATTTACTGGCGCATATCCTAAGCCTGTTGTGATATCAGCATTAGATAAGTTCGCATTAATCCAGTTTGTACCATTGTACTTTAAAAAATTCCCAGAAGTTAATGCCGTAATCAAAAAAGCCGTACCCTTTAATTTATCAACACTTGTCGCATTATAAACGCCACTGACATCTCCCGCAAAAGTTGAAACGGCACCCAGTTTGTTATTAAAAGTATTAAAATCAGTGGCAGATAAATACCCGGGAACTGCTCCGGTCGCTTGTGCCATCGAGATATCAGGAGTTGCTCCACCACTTGATACCACAGGCGCCGTCGCCGTAACGCCTGTTACACTTCCCGTTGAAGCTGCCACCCAGCTTAGATTCCCAGCGCCATCCGTTCTAAGAACCTGACCTGCACTGCCATTTGTATTTGGTAAAATCCAATTTAAATTCCCGCTCATAGAACTAGCAGAGACTTGCAAGTAATTAGCACCGTTATAAATTCTTAAATTTGTCGCAGCGACGGTGCCGCCAGTGACGGTGCCAGAAGAATATAAATTTCCGCTGGTGTTTATTCCAACCGCTCCACCAAAAGTTCCCGTGGTCACTTTGCTGGCATCTAATGACGGAATATCTGCTGCTACTAAACTGGAAACGCCAGAAGTGACGCGACCTTTTGCATCTGTTGAAACTCTGTAGTAGGTCCCCGCTGTTCCAACGTTGGGCAAGGCCCCAGCCACTGCCGTATCGACGTAAGACTTATTCGTTAAATCATTGTTGGCCGTCGGAGTTCCGGAAAACTGCGGAGCATTGCTAAATGAAATCGTGCTTGAAAAAGTTGTGCTAGAGCTTGGCTGAACATATCTTGTGCTAGTGCCGTTAAGGAGAGCCACTAACTCTGTCACATCTGCCGGCAAAAGTGTCGGTGCACTTTGAGGATTTCCTGAAGCATCTAACACCCGCAACAGATTATTTGCCTTGTACCCGCCCACTTGCAAAGATTCAAGGGCCAGCGGCACCCAGTTAATATCCGTGGACGGAATTGTCTGCCAACCACCAACACCATCATTGAAAAAATAAACAAGCTTTCGATTGTCTGCCACTGAAGGCGTGTAGGTTGTTCCAATCAGGCAAGCACTTGGCGCCGTAGCGCTGAAATCCATGGTGCCTCGGTTTGCAAAAATGCGATCCATCGAATAACCGCCATCAACTGTTGCTGCAGACCTGGCGCCCGCGCCGACCGTTAATGCAAAAACGCCGGAGCTGTTTGTCATATCCAAAACTTGGCTTTCTTCGAAAAGAAGGCAGCTTTCTGCTCCAGCGGATTTTATTTGGATTTTGAATTGAACGTTATTATTTGTCACTGGCGCGCCAGAGGACGTTAAGATTCGCCCTTGCAGGGTTAAACCAACGCCAGCCGCCCACGCATTCAGCGAAAACATTGCCACAACTATAAATCCGGTCACGTTCTTCACTGTTACCTTGTCGGCGGCTGAAGGGGAAAACTAGAGACCAAAGTCGCGATAAACCGTTGTTATCATGATTGATCTTAAATTGAGCCAATAAATGTTTAGCCCCAAAAGGGGTTACATTAACCATGGGCTTGATCAGCTATCTGTTTGGACCTTAGATGCAATAAAACTCAACATGAAATTTCCCATAATTCTATTCTAAAAAATAACTTGTTCCCTGTCGATCTTCTGGTCAGGCTTAACAAAGACTTCACGTCTTAGATTGATGCTGGTTGAAAACGAAGACTTAAAGTAATCTTTGTCCATGAATCAGTTTTTAAGAAAAACTTCGATCCTATTTTTCCTTTTTAATTTCGTTGTTAGCACGGTTTGTTTTGCTGGAGAAATTGTTGATGATCCGCAAAGCAAAACTTCCGAGCCCACGCCGATGACAGCACCACTCCCAACTGTAAAATGTTTAAGTCCCCTCACTCACATTTCGATTGCATTCTCGTTAGGAATTTTGGTTCTTTGTGAACAAGGCGAAGGCGTTAAAAACTATCGTGTGTCTTTGGGCTCAGGTGGTATGGATAAACGCGTCGAAGGTGACCGAAAAACCCCGCTTGGAATCTACGCTCTAGGAACACCTAAAGTTTCAGAGCGTTTTGGAACTTTTATTCCTGTTGGTTATCCTACTCACGCTCAAAAAGCGGCGGGGCTTACTGGGGCCAATGTCGGCATCCACGGCCCCGACCGGGCCTTTCAGTTTCTTGGCGATATCACAGTGATGATCAACTGGACGGCCGGCTGTATTGCCGTAGGATATGATCTTGAGATCAACGAAATCAAAGACTGGGTGAATACAAAGCATCCCGCTTACGTCCAAATTACGCCTTAAAATTTTAAATCAACTTCCGAGGGGGAACTTTTGAAATTATTTTTTGTTCTTACAGTGCTTACTTTTGGATTCGCAGTTCAAGCTGAGCCCCTAAAGCTGAGCGGTTCTTACCAGTTACAAAGTTGGACCTGCGCCGATAATACAGCCCCTTTTTCAAAAGATATCGTCGCTCGCATTGTTGGCTCTACATTTTTAAAAATTGAGAAAAATAAAATGACCACCACACTGAAATTTGATCAAGGTTGTGAAATCAGTTGGGTAGGACAATTCCGTATCACCGAAGATACTTTAGACCTGTCGGAAATGATTCCTAAAGCATCCAGCGCTTGCCATGATGTCTCAAATGAAAAAGAGCCAGCTATTTCGTTCACGCTGACATCAGAAGCGAATACCTTAACCTTATTCCATGCCGCTTCCCTGAGCGAGCCCTGCGGCACCGGTTCAATCAGGGTTTACAAAAGATGGCTTAAGAAAAATAATTAGTAATAGGTTTCCTTCGAAAAAATTTCGAAGGGCTGCCATGGTGATTCCCTGCGAACGTTAGAATAAAGGTTCTTACCTTGTCTCCAGACACAAAGCTCCATGGTTTTGCGCTTTTGCAGGGCGAGGGCTCCACAAAATTGTTTCCCTGAAGACTTTAATATTCCTCGGGCAAGGGCCAGGTGACCGCT
>JAYWDA010000321.1:0-5188 GCA_043780105.1 Pseudobdellovibrionaceae bacterium
GGCGAGGGGCCACTCGCCCAACAGCTTGTAATTCCCGGCAAATATTTTTGCCGCTAATCGCGTCGCTTCCCGGGGGTCATTTCGACGATCGACGCTAGCGCTGATCATTTTTAGCGGCCGTGCCACTGAAGGCATAATCTGCCAAAGACCACTGGCTCCCACCTTCGAACGAGCCAGTACGTTGAAAGAACTTTCAACAAACACTAACCGCGTGAGTTCGATTGGAATTTTTTCTTGCCTAAAAATCTGTTCAAACTCTTCAAGGTACCTGCCCGAAAAGTAAATTGCTTTTTTCATGCGATCACTTTGTCCCAACTGAAATCGCAATCGAGTTTTATCATTGGCGTCGCGATATTTATCGGGGTCATTGATAGTCTTCATATATTCCCAGATGCGCTTTTCCTGAGGCGACAAACTGGCATAACTTGGATTTTGATCACGACGTCTTAACAGATCGCTGGCTCTTTCTTTGGCATCATTAACTAATTTCTTTTTTTCTTTTTCTTTCTCTCGCCCGCTTAGAGCAGAATTTTTTTCAACTTCTTTAAAGTCTACGACTTCATAAATAAGATCGATATTTTCAGAGTCATGGATGACACCTTGAGTGGTTGGATACTTTGTGTAAATATCGACCCAAAAATTAACGGCCTTTTCTAAACCGGCTGGAACCTTAAAAGCATCTTTCGAATAACCAAGAACATTTTCTTGCTCTTCAAATTGGGGCGGCCTCCATGAACGACTGCCGCTGGGAACTTCGGAACCGGCGATATCTGCTAAGTCCACAGGTGTGTCTTCGGTGATAACAGCCTCTGAAAGAAACTGCATAAACTCGGGATGGGACTCGACATGGGCTCTGGCATTTAAAATCCAAAGACAGAATATAACTAAGAAAAATTTGATCATTGCTTCACCAGCTCTATCATAACATCGTCATAAAACTGGCGGACCTTAGCTTCATCGTGCGATCCGTTGTAAATAAACACGAAGGTCAAAGGTGTCCCGTCCTTTTGTCCTGCATAACCGGCCAACGTCACCACGTCGTTGATCGAACCAGTCTTAGCACGCACCCACCGCTCAGCGCTTGTCCCCTTCATTCGTTTTTTTAAAGTTCCGTCAATTCCTGCAATCGGCAATGATCGCAAGAACTCGGGCTGCACGCGAAAGTCTTCATGCAAATGCTTTAAAACTTTCCATAGGACCTCAGGAGTCATTTTATTTTCTCGAGTTAACCCAGATGGATTGTAAAGATCATAATCCTTGGCAGAAATTCCAAGTTTTTGTAAGTGTTCACGAATCACATCCATTCCCGCTTCAACGGTCGCTGGTTGTTTCTTTTTCAATCCCAAATTTTTGCAAAGCATCTCAGCCACGTAGTTATTTGAAAATTTATTCATATCAACCATGATATCTTCCACAGGCTTGCTTTCACTTTCAGCCGCCATAAAACCAGACGTTGGAACTTTTCCAGTCTTGATTGCGCCCTTCACCAAAATTCCTCGTTGAGCCAGAAATGATTTCAATTGATAACCTGACCATAAGTCGGGCTGCGTGATGTTTTTATAAACCACATGTTGGGCGACTTTATCGCCAATAGAACCTTCCACGGTAAGTAAGTCATGTCCGCCTTCACCTTTACGATGAACTTCGATGCTGACTTTTTCGCCCGGCACAGTCTTTACTTTATTTTCTAATTTTGTAAATCCGTTTTCAGGATCCAGAAAAACGTTCGCTCGTTCCCCTTTCAATCCAGGCAGAACGTAAACATTAATCGAGTTCCAATTAAAAGACATCGCACCAACAGGCGCATCGTAGGCCCTATCCACCCGCGAAGACTCGCGGGATTCATCATAGCGAACAGAGTCAAATAACGAATCATCAACAATCAGATCCCCCTCAATCACTTCGACGCCACTTCGCTTGAAGGCATTCACCAAAAACCACATATTTTCAGAAACAAAGGATGGGTCACCACCGCCTTTTAAATAGATGGGCCCTTGAATAGATCGCCCATGGGGCTTTTGATCCAAAAAAATCTGTGTCTTAAATTTAGTCCCTGGTAAAAAATTTTCTAAGACCGCGGAGGCCGTGAGGACCTTAGTCACAGACGCCGGCGTCATCTTTTTGTGAGCATTTTGCGAAATTAAAATTTGCGAGCTTTCCGCTTCTCCGGAGGAGACTAAAACCCCCAACTGATCGCGCTCGATATTGTATTTTTTTAGAAGCCGAGAAAACATCTTTTCCGACTTTTCATCGGCGGCAAAGCTTGGCATCACAAATAGTAAGCAGACCCAAAAAGTAATACGGTTCATAGTTTTTCCCTGTTTCTAAAATTCTACAGCGCGCGTCCGCTTTGTCTAGCCTTGCGTAAAACTGGACCTTCACACAGTGCCAAACTGAAGTCCCTTTGATAGCTTTAAAAGGATGAAGCGTCTTGATTGGTTTATAGTTATTATTCCTCTGATCACAGTTTGGTTTTTAGACCGGGTGACAAAAATTTGGGCGACCTCATTATCGGGAATTTCCTCTTACGGGCCTTTGCACTTTGCACTTCATCATAATCACGGTGCGATGATGGGCTTATTTTCTGAATTGCCGGGAGTCCTTCGAATAGTGACTCTTTGTACGGGAGGAGCTTTCCTGCTATGCACCTATGCGATCATTCAATATATGCTGCCGATCCGCTCTCTTCAGCTGCGGGCAGGGCTTTCCATTTTACTCGGAGGGATTTTAGGCAATGTTGCCGATCGAATTGTCTGGGGTTTTGTTGTCGATTTTATTGTCTTGGGAACACCCACTCTTTCAAGTCCGGCTTTTAATTTGGCCGATGCCGTTCAATGGATTGGCTACATTATGATCGTCCTGGCCATTGTACGAGATGGCGATATTTTATGGCCAGAAAACAGCAGTCGAACAATCTACTGGGTGAATCGCAAATTTCAATTAAAATACAGTTTTTTTCTGTTTGGAGTGGCCACTTCTTTGGGAATTGTTGGATGCGTTTTTAGTTATACTTATTTTCGCGTTACCATCACAGAGCTTGTCGGCAATAACCAATATCTTTTGAATAAATTCCTGGTCCCCTTCGTCATCGCTTTTGCACTTATTTTTCTTACTTTTGGAGTTATTTTATTTGCTCTTGGAAAATATCTTTCCCATCGCATTGCCGGGCCGATTTATGCTTTTGAAAAAAGCCTGCATGATATCTTAGGCGGCAATACGCAAAGGCGACTGCGCCTAAGGTCAGCTGACGAATTCAAACATCTTGAAGAGCTAACCAATCAGATCCGTGAAAAATTCAATTCAATGCAGGCCAAAGAAGAGGCCATTAAACCACCACAGAATCCTTGATCTTATTTAGATAAAATCTTTTATTTGAATTGTCGTTCAAGCAAAGAGCATAAATAAAATCGCCTTCAAGGCTGCGCACTAACCCAAAAGGTTTAATTTTTCGAGTTGGTGTATTTTTTCCTTTATCATAAGTAATTTCCAAAGTTTTTTTCGTTTCGGTCGCCAGAATAATATTTTTCACAAGCTGACTTGAGTCCTTTAGGATGGAAAACTTACTCCACTCCATGGGCCGCCCCTGACACTGATAAACTTGCTCGAGCGTCGCCGCTTCGCCTATTTTTTCAAAACTTTTAAGGCCCACATGAAGACAAGCCCGCGCATCATCCAAGGCCCGATGGGCGGAGCCGCCATTGATTCCTAAATACCTCACTAAAGTTTGAAGCTTATGATTCTCACAACCTAAAATCATTTTTCGGGAAATCAAACTTGTACACAGCACCGGATTTTTTGGAAAGGGCAGCTTGTTTTTCTCATAATCAAAAGCTAGAAACCCCACATCAAAAGCGGCGTGATGGGCCATTAAAATATCATCTTGTATAAACTCGGCAATCCGCCCAATTACATCTTTCATCGGGGGCGCGCTTTCGACCATCTCGTTAGTAATCCCATGAATACCAATGATAAAATCAGACATCATTTCCCGAGGTTTGATCAGAATTTGCAGCTCATCGATAATTTTTCCAGCGCGCCATTTCACTGCCCCGAATTCGACAACATCAAAACCGATGGGATAAGCACCACTGGTTTCTGTATCGAAGGCGATAAAGGTTTGTTCGGACCAGGGTTTTAATAAATCTAAATTTGCCATTCAGGGACCATACACGCAGCGGGGATTTAGGTCTAGTTCCGTCATTTCTGCAATACGCTTCTTTGTCTTTTTCATGGGTTTTGAGTGAAATGGAAGGATGCTTAAGCTTTGCCGTCTTATTTTCTTGCTCTTGTTACTCCCAACTTTAGGTTGGGCTCAGGTTTTAAATGATTCCAGCGGCAAAAAAGTGGAGGTAGATGCCTCGCTTTTAAACAATTATATCTGGCATGGTTTGACCCAAACCAAAACTAATCCCGCCATTCAAAGTTCTATTTTTTATAATTTTAATCAAACCTTACGTTTTGGCGCCTGGGGTTCTAACGTTAATTATTATAACTCGAACAAAGCTAATGCTTTATTAAAATTCAAAGGCGATCTCTTTGTTCCACTTTCGAACAACACATCCTTTGGAATCCATTACAGTGACAATCACTATTTTGAATCTGACGACCGTGATGGCAGTACCATTGGTTTTCATATTGAGGTTTATAAGTATCATCTTCTTTACGAGCAAGAGAGTAACTGGCAGCGACTAGGCGTTAAGTCCAAATATCTGCGCTTAGAAAAAATCTGGGATATTTTCACCACCTGGAAGTGGGAAACGCGGGTGGGATACACTCAAATCGAAGGTGCACCTTTTTCTGACTACTTTGATTTTCTGTCTGGAGTGGGTTTTACCAGTGGTGCTTTTTCTTGGCAGGTCGGTGCGACGTCAACTTCAAACAATTCTCAGTTTGGTAGCTATGCCGACCCTTACGCTTATCTTCTTTTAAAAGCTTCTTATTGATTGTCTTCTCTGAAAGATTTTTCTTGTGCTTTTTCTTCAGCTTTTTCGGCGGCTTGCTTGCTTCTTCGATTCGTGACTTGAGTGACGAAATTGTCGTAAACACTCATATCTACTCGGGGTTGCCCAAACAAAGTGTCTAATTTCCGCTGAGCCTTACCGTCTGATTTAAATTCTTTTTGCTTGATACTGATATGAATTAAACCAATTAATTTTGCAGGGTCGGCCTCGCCCTTTTTATCTTTCAC
>JAYWDA010000322.1:0-1603 GCA_043780105.1 Pseudobdellovibrionaceae bacterium
CGCGTGATGGTAAATAACCACGGGGCGAAATCCAAATCGTGATTGTAAAGTTGGCGGGACCTATGCAATTTCAAAAAAACTTCTTGAGTTAAATCTTGAGCGATCAATTTTGAACGAGTCTTTTGAATCAGATATCCCAGAACCTTGCCGGCATAGCGCTGATATAAAATTTCAAACGCCATGGCATCGTCCTTTACGTATTTCTTCATAAGATCTTCGTCTGATACTTCCATTCACACCTCTAGTACGATTTCACAGGCCTTATTGTGACAGGCCACCCTAAAAAGTCAAAAATATAAGGATTTCAGTGGGTTGCATTTCCCTGTCACAAATGGAATGCTGATGTCGTATCTATGGATATGTTAACCCGTTGGCGCCTTATTTTAGCCTTGATTACAGTCTCTTTTCAGGGTCAGGCGGCTTCGCCATTTACATTAGGCGAATTTCTGAACCAGGTACAAAAGCAGAGCCCCGATCTTCAAATTGACCAAGCTTTAACATCGGAAGTGGCGGCTCGCTCAGAGGGAAGTCGCATCAGTCCACCGATGGTAGGATTAATGCAAATGAAAGATGCGTCTGGCACCAATCGCGGCCTTGAAATAGAGCAACAGATTCCATTTCCCACAAAAATTAAAAAAGATATTGATGCCAGACGATTAGAATCGGAAGTGCAGAAATCCAATCAAGCTTACGGTCAGGCTTTGGTCCTTAGCAAAGCGCGGTCTGCTTACTTTGAGTTTTGGGGGAGCTTTGAAAAGCTGAGTATAGCCAAAGAAAAAAAGAACTGGTTAAAAACACACGCAAAAATCAGTCGCAGCACCACGCGCTCTGACAGTGCGGCTCAAGTTCATCTTTTAGGTATTGAGTCAGAAGTGGATTTGCTTGAAAATGAAGTTGTCCTTGCTGAAACAAACTTGTCTGAGAAGCGAATTCTTTTAAAAACTTATGCTCCAGATATTTCTTTAGAAGATATTAAGCCCATCACTCCACCATTACAAAAAATTGACTTTGATCCAAAATCAAAAAGTATTGTGATCCAGTGGAAAGAAAAAGAATTTCAAGCGGCGGAAGCAAATAAGAGTTTACAAAGACAAGCCTACCTACCGGATATTATTGTGCGCTATCGGGGCTATAATGGAAATGAAGCAACACCAAGAAGTGAAGAACTGATGGTGGGCATCACTTTACCGTTTTTGTTTTTTTGGCAGCCAAAAGCTGAATCGGCCGAGGCCTTAGGCCGAAGCCAGCGAGCCCAAGCTGAACTTAAAAAAGCGGAAGTGGAAACAGAAATTAAATTGAAATCGCTTTCTTTAAAAATTGAAAATCTTGATCGCCAGTTAAGCCTTCTTGAAACAAAAGTTTTACCAAGAGCCCACAAACGTATGACCTTAGTTGAAAATTTATCGCAAAGGACCATGGAAGGCCTTAATGAGCACCGCACGGTGATGCTTGATTATATGGAGATGAAATCAAAATCTGTCGAGACTCGTTTGGAGCTCGAAAAATCAATTTCAGAACTGATGGTTCTCATCGGCCAAGGAGCTAAACTATGAAGCAACAAATATTTTTGAGTTTAGTTTTACTTGCGCCATTGTTTGCAAGC
>JAYWDA010000323.1:0-6672 GCA_043780105.1 Pseudobdellovibrionaceae bacterium
TGGAATTAAAACCGACTTCAACAGATCTTTTTTTTACTAAAAATGACCCCTTAGATCCTCGTTTGGGAGATTGGGCGATCCTTTCAAATACAGCGGTTCAAGAAGAAGCCCATCATTTTCAAGTTTTGGGTTTTCCCGATGATGAGGGCATTTCTTTAAACGGCGGACGAGTCGGCGCCAGCGAAGCCCCCGACCGCATTCGAAAATATTTTTATAAACTGACGCCTGAAGCTTCAAATATACAAAAATTCTCCTTAGAGGATCTTGGCAATATGACTCTTGATGGCAGCCTGTCTGATCGCCATGAACGTGGCCGGAATATCATCCACAAAATTTCGCAAAAAAAACACTGGATTTCTTTAGGGGGTGGTCATGATTATGGGTACTGCGACACCACAGGTTTTCTACAAACCTTCAAAGAACAAAAACCTTTAGTCGTTAATTTTGATGCCCACCTGGATGTCAGGTCTACTGATAAGGGCCTTAGTAGCGGCACTCCGTTTTATCGCTTAATCAATGAATATGGCTCGCAATGCACTTTCGTTGAAATCGGTTTACAGCCCCAGTGCAATAGTCCCCATCACGCACGCTGGCTGCAAGAGCGCGGTGGAAAAATTTTGTGGCGCGATCAAATCACAGCCGAAGGCGTTGAAGAAGCCCTTCAACAATTAGTTCCATTAACCATCCATCCGGCGTTTATTAGCGTCGATATTGATGCCTTAAGCAGTGCTATAGCCCCAGGCTGTTCGCAATCATGGGGATCGGGACTTGAGTGGAAGGAATTTACACGGGCTTTTGATTTCTTGATTGAGTCTTTTGATGTGCGCGGCCTTGGAATTTACGAAGTGTCGCCCCGGCTTGATATTGATGATCAAACTTCAAAAATTGCAGCAGTTATTATGCATCGATTTATTTTTCAAACTTTAAAGAAAAGCGAATCATGAAACGTGGCTTTGGCAGTGACAACCATTCCGGCATTCATCCAAAATTATTAGCTGCGATGCTTGAGGCCAATACCGGACACGCGGCAAGCTACGGAACTGACGAGTGGACGGCGCGAGCCGATCAGGCCTTTAAAAAACACTTCGGCCCGACCTCACAAAGTTTCTTTGTTTTTAATGGCACAGCCGCAAATGTTTTAAGCTTAAGATCAAGTATGCGAGGTTTTCATTCGGTTTTTTGCTCAGACGTCAGCCATTTGAATGTTGATGAGTGCGCAGCACCCGAATTTTTTTCGGGCGGTAAACTTTGGACGATTCCGTCAACAAATGGCAAACTGCAACTATCAGAAGTCAAAGAACACTTGATTCGCCGTGGGGATCAGCATTTTGCGCAAGTGAAGGTCTTATCGCTGACTCAGCCGACCGAACTTGGAACAGTTTATAGTATTGAAGAGATCAAAGATTTTTGCGACTGGGCCCATGCCCACAGGATTTATGTTCATATTGATGGCGCAAGACTTGCCAATGCTTGCGTCAGTTTAAAAAAGACATTTCAGCAAATGACCACAGATCTTGGCGTAGACGTTGTATCTTTTGGGGGCACAAAAAACGGCTTGATGATGGGTGAAGCCGTGGTTTTTTTAAATCCTGCTTTAGCTGAAGATTTTCAGTACATTCGAAAACAATCAGCCCAGCTGCCATCAAAAACACGCTTTATCAGTGCCCCGTTCTGGGCCTACTTAGAAAATAATTTATGGCATGAAATTGCCGAACATTCTTTGAACATGGCTCAGTACCTTTTTGAAAATGTTAAAAACGTTCCGGGCGTTGAGGTCACTCAACCCGTTCATTCAAATGCTGTGTTTGCAAAAATTCCTAAGCATTGGGTGGCGCCCTTAAAAAAGGAACGATTTTTTTACGTTTGGGATGAGAAAACATTCGAATGCCGCTGGATGACCAGCTGGGACACACAAAAAGAAGATATTGATTCCTTCTCTGCTCAATTAAAGGAGCTGCAATGAAACATCCTCCCGTTCAATACCATGATTACTTGAAGCTTGATCATTTACTAAAGGCCCAAAAAAGAAAAAGTGAAGAGCTCGGTAAGCCTGCTCACGACGAGCATTTATTTATTGCCGTTCACCAAGTCTATGAACTTTGGTTTCAACAAATGCTGATTGAACTGGATACTATCCTAGAAGTTTTTTCGGAAGCGCCGACCAGTGAGCAAAAGATGTTACAAGCACAGCTGCGGCTAGACCGAATCGTAATGATTCTTAAACACAGTCTGGGTCAAATCGATATTTTAGAAACCATGACACCGCTAGATTTTCTAGATTTCCGCGATTTTCTCTACCCCGCCAGTGGCTTTCAAAGTTTTCAATTTCGTTTACTAGAAATTAAATTAGGCTTACGCACAGCCGACCGCTTGCTTTACAATCAAAGTCCATTTCATAAACACCTGCTTCCAGATCAACAAACCATAATTTTAAAAACCATGGATGAACCCAGTCTTTGGGACCGCATCGAAAGCTGGCTAGCGCGAACTCCTTTTCTTAAAGATTCGAGCTTTAATTTCTGGAAAGAATACCGACTGGCTGTCATTAAACTTTTTGAAGAAGATAAAGCCATGGTCGCGATCAATCCAAGGTTAGATGAGGAAGGACGCAAGCGCAATTTAACAATGATCGAACAAAGCTTAGAATCTTTTGAAGCTTTGTTTGAGCCACAAAGCTATGAGGAAATTCGCAAAGCCGGTCACTACCGCTTAAATTATGATGCGATCAGAGCGGCCTTATTTATTCAAGTTTACCGTGATGAGCCCGTGCTGCAGGTGCCTTTTAAAATTCTTAATAGTCTCTGTGACTTGGATGAAGTGATGACACAGTGGAGATCAAGGCACGCCTTGATGGCACACCGAATGCTAGGCCGAAAAATTGGCACCGGCGGATCCTCGGGCCATCAATATTTACAAGCAGCCGCTGATCAACATAAAATCTTTACTGATTTTTTTAATTTAACAACTTTTTTAATTCCTCGCTCAAGGATTCCGGCTTTGCCAGAAAGCTTGCGCAATAAAATGGGGTTTAGCTATTAATTCATTGTCAAGCTTATCTGTTTGATGGCTCGCCCACAGGCTCATGATTTTCTAAAGGCACAGGTGAAACGGGCTGATTATCCATCCGTTCCTGCCCTTCGATATATTCTGGGTCAGGTAAATTTTCAGCGCTTGGCTTCTTTCTTTTGTGGTGACGACGAACTGGAACGACTTCTCCTTCGACTGGCACAGGCTCTTTTTCTTTCAGTTCACTTTCGGTGACAATAATTCGACCTTTTAGAGGAACCTCGCTGTTAATTTTTGATTTCGGATTCAAGCCCTCTAAGATCACTCCTTTAATTTGTAAAAGTGATTCCTTATCGGCCGTGTAAATAAATGTACTTAAATCGACGACCTCAGTTTTACTTCGATCCTGGGCCCAGTTTTGGCAATTCATTACTTTTAATATCGAGCCCTGAAAACTTAGATCACAATGGGTTTTCTTGTTCATCACAGAAGCAGTCAGTCCAAGCTCTTCTGACAAATTCATCGGATAGAAATCAATATGCAGCTGATCACTTTTTTCTAAGTCAACCGTGGCCAAATGGAGAGGATACTTAGCATTGCAAGCTTCAAAAATTTCAAGCTTCCAAGGCCGCGCTTCTTCGCCTAAATTTTTAATTTTGTAAGTATCGCATTTAAGCACAGGACTTTTTTGAAGCTTTCCATGAACTTCTTTAACTAAGGCCCGTTGCAACCGGCCGAAAGCAGAGCTTCCCGAAGGCTGGCGAACATTAGAGACAACCCAGCCCATTTCCCGAGTGACCGCATCTGCTTGGCGTAAAATTTTAGCGCTTAAGATTAAATTTTCTTGCCAGCTTTTTTCAATTTTACGCGGGCCCGCGAATGATAGGGGGTTAAGGCCCAAAAATAAAAACAGAATAAAAACATTTCTAAGCTTCATTTAATTATTAAAAGTCCTGCGGGGGCCTTTGTCATTCGAAAATTCTAGACTTCATGACCTAACAGATTAGACTTCGTACTGAACTAATAATTACTTTCAAACTCGGAGGCCCTATGGAAAAAATTTGGCTTAAAAAATATCCTGTGGGAATTGGTCCAGAAATTGATTCTAGCACCTACAATTCACTGCTGGATGTTTTCGATCAAGCTTGTCAAAAGTTTTCAGACCAGGTCGCGTTCAAAAACATGGGTGTTTCCATCACCTATTCAGAGCTTGAAAAAAAAGCCAACGACTTTGCCTCATTTTTACAGAACGAACTAAAATTAAAAAAGGGTGACCGGATTGCTTTGCAAATGCCTAATCTTTTGCAATTCCCTGTGGCCGCTTTTGGCGCTTTAAAAGCAGGCCTTGTTGTTGTTAATACCAATCCCCTTTATACAGCCCCTGAAATGAGCCATCAGTTTAAGGATTCCGGCGCTAAAGCGATCGTTATTTTAGCCAACTACGCACATTTATTAGAGTCAGTTATTAAGGACACTCAAATTGAATCCGTCATTGTAACTGAGATCGGCGACCTTTTCCATTTTCCAAAAAATTTGATTGTTAACTCTGTTGTTAAATATATTAAAAAAATGGTTCCTAGATACAACCTTCCACAAGCTTATACTTTTCAACAAGCTTTGCAGGTCGGAGCCTTTAAGCCCTTGCAACCAGTGAAGGTTGCGGCCGAGGATATCGCTTTTTTACAGTACACCGGCGGCACAACAGGCGTTTCAAAAGGGGCTATTTTAACTCACCGAAATATTATTTCTAATATGCTGCAAATCTGTTCTTGGATGACGCCAAAATTGGTTCCAGGGCAAGAAATCTGCATCACGGCTTTACCGCTGTATCATATTTTTTCGCTGACCGTAAATTGTTTGGCGTTTATGCGCTATGGAGCAAAAAATATCCTGATCACTAACCCACGAGATATTCCCGGCTTTATTAAAGATCTTAAAGCCGAGCCCTTTACGATTTTGACCGGCGTAAATACTTTGTACAATGCATTGATGAATCATGAAGATTTTAAAACCATCAATTTTTCAAAAACTAAAATTTCTGTGGCTGGAGCTATGGCTTTACAGAAAGTTGTCGCTGAAAGGTGGCTGAGCTTAACGAAGACCACGCTCGTCGAAGGTTACGGACTGACCGAAGCGTCGCCTGTCGTTTGCTGCAATCCTATCGATGGCACTGACCGTGTAGGAACAATTGGCGTCCCACTGCCAAGCACCGATGTCTGCTTGCTTGATGATAATAATAAAGAAGTTGCTTTTGGTGAAGCCGGCGAGCTTTGCGTGAAAGGCCCACAGGTGATGCGCGGCTATTGGAACCGCGATGATGAAACCAGTAAAATTTTTGATTCCCAGGGCTGGTTACATACAGGCGATATCGCAACGGTGGATGAAACAGGCTTTTTTAAAATCGTCGATCGTAAAAAAGATATGATCTTAGTTTCAGGGTTTAAAGTATTTCCTAATGAAGTCGAAGATGCCATCGCCTCCCACCCCGGAGTGCTGGAAGTGGCCGCTGTCGGAATCCCCGATGGCCATTCTGGCGAATCTGTGAAGGTCGTGATTGTAAAAAGAGATCAGAATTTGACTGAAAAAGACGTGATCGAGTACGCCAGAAAAAGTCTTACGAATTATAAGGTTCCAAAGACTGTGGAATTTAGAAAAGAACTGCCCAAAACAAATGTTGGGAAAATATTAAGAAGGGCTTTAAGAGACTCCTAAACGCCCCTCTATATATTGTCTATATATTGAACGTGGACCAATTAAGCTTTTTTATTCCAAGAAGAGCACCAAGCATTGGCTTTCACAACTTGGCCAGAAAAAATCTGACAGCTGCCGACTTCGCCGCCACCTTGCTGCTTGGGATTTGAATAAAAGCCGCAACCGTTGCAGGCTTGTTTTTCAAAAGCCACACCCTGGCGTTCGACTTTTACGCTGGCGTCCTTAATATCACTTTTCTTTTCAACGTAATTAACGGCTTTAGCCGTTGCAGACGCCGGGTCGACAAGTTTAGCATCGCCGCCGGCACCGCCAGCAGCAGGAGCCGCTCCACCCCGTTTGCGCTCAGCTAAGACATTACCGCTCCATGAAGAGACAGCCACAAGCCCTAATAAAGAAGTTAAATTAACGAAAAAAGTTCTGCGATTCATAATGGAATCCTCCTGTTGAGTGGTCAGCTTGGTTTATTTTCATTTGGTTTTCAATTAGTAATTTCTACCTGTCGATCTGCTGAGCATCTGATGAACCTAATTCAGTTTTCGAAGAATTTTTTGCCACTTTTGACAAATTCTGACCATAAATCCCAGCTGTATGCTATTAATGCATTGCATCAATTAACAGTCCAAAAGACAGATCTCAGGGGAGATATATGAAAAACACATTTTTAATAGCTGCGGCCTTGTTAGCTCAAGTCGCCCAAACAGCGGTGGCAAAAACACCGGTGAAACAAGCACCGACACCGTCTAAGTATTTTATCGTGCAAAATATTGCGACTGAAAAAATGCGTGTTTACGAAAAGTGTACGGAAACGCCAAGCTGCCCGCATCGCATGATTTACGAAACAGATATGGTGGCTGGAAAAATCGACGGCGGCGAAGAACTTCGAACTCGGGTTGGAACTTATAAAGTCCAAAAGTGGGTGAAGTTTTATCAAGACGGCGCTGGCGCTTACCCAAG
>JAYWDA010000324.1:0-2346 GCA_043780105.1 Pseudobdellovibrionaceae bacterium
AAAACGTTGATTTTACGATTAAGTCCTAAATCAGGATTTTTTAATTCGACAAAGCCTTTGACGTATTTTTGGCAATCATAAGCTTCAACCACCATTTCCTCTGGCCAGCTCACACAACCATCCATTTGGGTTGTTAAAGGAGCTAGTTTTTTTGCCACTTGAGTTTCTGATGTTCTAAAAGGCGTGATTTCAATTGAGCGGCCGCGAATAGGCTCGTGGTTGATCGGTTGAGATAAACAGGCCTGGGCTTGATATTTTAAAACTCGGCGGTGGGCGGTATCTTCTTCAATTCGAGCGCCTGAAAAAGTCAGGGCGCCGATCGCCACTTGATTTTTTCCATTAAAGTCTTCTTTTTCACCGCGCGATGTCGAATCCGGCAAGGTGTTTTTTGGAGCTATTTCGCTGTCAGTATTAATAGGATATTTTCCGGCAATAAATTGATCCACTGTAAACAGAGGATTTTTCTGAACTAAAGAACTGAGTAAAAGAAATCCACCACTGCTGACAGCTCTATAGTCGCCAAGATAAAACACTCCTTCAAAAGGGGCTAGGTCAGATAAGGCTTGAGTGGGTGTTAGCTCGATACCAAGGTAAAGATGTCCCCAGTAAGGAGCTTCAAAGTTAAAATGAGCACCCATGGCAATTACTTTATTATCAATTTGCAAATCCGTATATTCTTTAGAAGCAAGGATCTTCCTTTGAATTTTCCCATTTTCTAAAACAACGTGAATCAATTTTATTTTCCCTTTCAGTTGGCCGCTGGTTAGGTCAGAAAAGGTTTGTTCACCCGTCATGCGACTAAGTTTTACTTGTGGGGTGGCTTGAAAGTCATAATTAATTTCAAAGCCCTTGCCGGTGATTCGATCTTCAACGGCAGCCAGTCGACTCATATTCAGCCAAAGTTGTGCGGGAGATTTTTTCTGTGACATCGAAGTTCCTTGCAGCGAAAGCTGAACTTCATCTGTGTTTTCAATCAGCTGCCCTGCAGGAACAGAGCTTTTTGCAAGATCAATAGCATCTTTCGGTTTTGTTTCGCCGTGAGACCACGGGTCCAAAGCAAAATTCACCATGCGCGTGCCAAAGTGCGGGCCCAGTCCTTTGATCGTTCGAGAAAATTTTAAATATTTCGAAGCTGCAAGGTAGTTATAATTCACAGTTTCTGACCAGATTAAACAGCCATTCACATCTGTTGCTAAGTCTTGCTCACTTTCTACAATTTGAAATTTCTGACCAATCATGGGTTTTTTCTGTCGTAAGTCTGTCAGACAAGCTTTGTAGTCATAAACATTTGAATTTGGCAGGCCCGTTTTTTTATTGATGGCCATTGAATTTACTTTTCCTTCAAACGAACTGACAGCAAAAGTGGACCCATCACTGTTCCGGGCTTCTTGGGGCTCAGGAAGGGTACAACCGCTAAGAACCAAGGCAACTGAAAATGAAACAAGCAGCACCGATAATTTGGTCGAATTAGATGGATTCATAGTCTGTCTCCAATCGAATTTCGAAACCTCGAAGGCGAGATTGCGAAGGGTCTGCAAAAAGAACTTGCGCCTCAGAATAAGAAGCACCAACAGAAAATTTTTGCTTTTTCAAATGCCATTTTAAATTAGCACTATAGCCAACACGATTAGTGCGGAAATTCTGATAGTTAGAATAAAAAGCGGGTGCGGTATCAGGCTCGACATGAAAGTAGCGACTGCCGATTTCAAATTCATGCCGCGAGTTCATCAAATATCTAAGGCCCGTAGCTGCAGAATAGCCCGTGTTCAGCGTTGAAGGTGCTGCTTGATTTTGTGCTGCGGTGGCACCTAATAATAGATCTATTTTAGATGCGATCGGCAGCTGCCAGTCCGATGAGGCCTCGATACCTTGATACTTATAGGTAAAAGCCCATTGGTTATCATTAAGGCGAGTCGTTGTATTACCGATCAAGGCACTGGCCTCAGCCACTTCGCTAGGAAGATTTTGGTAGGAAAAATAACCGATGCGATTTCTAGAAAATAAATAACTTTTAGGCTGCCAGTTGACTTGCATTTGCGCAGCATTTTTTACGGGTACAGTTTCAACTTGATTCGTTCCTGTTTGCAGCGAATTAGATGAGGGGATGGAAGACTCTGCCACCCAACGTAAATCCCAGTTGTTAAAAGAATTTTTTAAAGTGATTCGCGCTCCTGGGAATGGAAGTTCATCAGCGACTAAAAAAGAATGCAGATCAGCTTGATTAAGAGCTCCTGCTGAAAACCAAAAATAACTTGATGGAAGCCACTGAACGGCGGCTTGTCTTAGGCCCAAACTGTTCGAAGGAGCGTTGGCTCCATCTAGGGCTTGCAATCGTCCTGTCTGAAA
>JAYWDA010000325.1:0-1847 GCA_043780105.1 Pseudobdellovibrionaceae bacterium
AATCTTTATGGTGACCTTGGCAATGGCTTTTTTGTTAGTGTAAATTGAAGGATCACTCTTCAGAAGGTCCCATTTGTTAACATCGGGATCCCAATCTCCAACATATTGACGATTAAAACGATTCTGGTCCGTCAGCGCCATTCGATAATGAAACTTATGATTTGATTCATCAAGAAGTTTTCCGACAAGCACACTATTTTTGGTGCTTTCCAAATCGGCCAAGTGCTTATTTCGATTGATGCAAATATTCATTAGGTTGGCATTTGGTGTGGTGGTTATTGCTAATCCTGCAAGTGCCCTAAGTCCAGCGTCACTGGAGCCATCCAGATCCACGCCTTTCACAAAACCACCAAATTCGCGGTTTTGAATCCATAGTTGATCCGATTCTGCGCCGGGTGACTTTGTGACATAGGACGCGAGGCCTCTCCGCACTTTCCCTGATCCAATAATAACACGGTCATTGAAACTGACGGGAGTATAGGTTCCATCTTGATTTGGTAGAGCCTCAGGCGGAAGAATCACATCGGCATTCACAAATACGGGACTATCAAAAACGATCCCAGGTAACTTGACGGCCTCCGCGCGACTCGGGAAATTTTTAAAATAGTTGTCACCAGTTTCTAAGCCTGCGCCCGAGGACTGATTTAAAAAAAGCTGATTCGGTAGCAGAAGGGCAAAACTCGAAAGCTCTCTTGGATAAACGCCAACATAAGAAGTCGACTTCAAAGACTTGCTACCCATTGTGATAACATTTTTCGAACTATCCAAAAGTGAAATGGCAATCTGCAAGTAAACTTCACGTCCCAGCTGAGGAAGGCTGGCGCGGCGATCGCGCGAGATGGCGATGCGAACGAAGCTAGCAACACCAAGCTGCTTTAAGGGTTCCATGATCACCTTTAAAGGATGCTGATTAGTGAACCCTGAAAGGGGAATATCTTGTTCGATTTTTTGCAATTGCAAAGGCACACCCAAGGCGGCTGTCAGTTGATTCGATGCCACCATGGACTGAATATTTCTTGCGGCATCATCACTCATAATGATTCTTTCAACACTATGAGGGTGAGTTAAGCTGCACTGGGTGGTGGTTTCGGGCATCCAGGCATCACTGAAGCACCAGCGCTTTTTGATTCCAAGAATTGTGTAATCAATCACGCCATGAATTGCTAAGTGGGATTTTATAATGTTGGCATTCACAGAGGCTTCTCGCTTCTGATCTAATACGAGGACCGAAGCGCCATAAAATGCGAGGCTAAGAAAGGCCGTTACAAGCACAGCATAGAGGAGTGCTCCGCCTTTTTGTGTCGATACCATTTTAAAAAAAGAATGTGATCGCATTTAGCTTCCCCCTCAAATTACTTCGGCTATAAATCAGCTGGACTTTAGGCCTGGGAGGTGAGTTTCTTCAATTTCTCAGATTTTTGTTTCAGAACGAGACAGACTTAGAATATCTTTGTGCCAAATCGATACCAGATATCAAGCTCAAGTAGAATGGCATGTTCGTCGAAATAATATTGCGCGTTTCATTTCAAACTGCGACTCGTCCTTGTTTTATATCTAGGCCCAATAGAGTTTCGAAGATTTTTAGCAAATAAATGATAAGTAGAGGGTGACCACAGTAGGATCAAGTTGGATTCTTCGCCTACTCATAAACCTCTTTACGATGACCGATTTTAATAATGGTGATTTTGATTATTTGTTTTTCGATCAGGTAGATAATTCGATAATCTTGAATCCGAATTCGGTAGAGCGAGTCTGCACCCTTCATTCTTTTTTTCTGAAGCAGTTCAGTATAGGGATTTAAAGAAAGAAGTCGAATCGCATCTATTATCTTCTGTTGGATTTTTTGC
>JAYWDA010000326.1:0-4647 GCA_043780105.1 Pseudobdellovibrionaceae bacterium
TATCGAAGCGAATTTGGCGCGGCCTGAAGTGGTCGCAGTGGGTGAAATTGGTTTAGATTATTATTACAACCAATCACCTGTTGAAGAGCAAAAAGAGGCCTTTCGGAAGCAGCTAGATATTGCCGCTCGTCACAAAATGCCAGTGGAAATCCACACCCGCGACGCGGAACCCGACACCGTTGAAATTTTGAAAGAATTTAAAGGCCGAGTGAATGGAATTATTCACTGCTTCACAGGCACGCGCTGGCTTGCCGATCAATGCCTGGATTTGGGATTTAATATTTCCATCAGCGGAGTGGTGACCTTTAAAAATGCTCAAGACTTACGCGATACCGTCATCGCGATGCCTTTAGATCGAATTCACGTTGAAACTGATGCTCCTTTTCTAGCACCCGTGCCCCAGCGTGGAAAAAAGAACACACCGGCTTTTATGGTTCATACCGCTCAGTTTGTCGCACAGCTAAAGGGCGTTAACGAAGAGGTGTTTTGTCAGCAGATGCTAAAGAACGCGCTGCAAATGTTTCCTAAAATTATTTGGTAGCCTCAAGACCCCTCTATTCCTTGATTTTTCAAAGATTCCCAATGATATTGGGCTCTCAATTTTTCTCTGGAGGCTTACGTGGCTAAACTTAAAGTCGGTATCAATGGTTTTGGTCGTATTGGTCGAATTCTTTTTCGCGCCGGTTTTGAGCATTTAGACATTGTCGGAATTAATAACTTGGACAGTCTTGATGGCTCGGCTCATTTGCTGAAGTACGATAGCACGCACGGAATTTTTAATGCAGATGTCAGTCATGATGAAAAGAATTTAATCGTGAACGGCAAGAAAATCAATTACTCGGCTTGCAAAAATCCTGCGGAAATTCCTTGGAAAGCTTGGGGCGTCGATCTTGTCTTGGAGTGCACAGGCGCATTTAAAGGAAAAGACGATTACCAAAAACATATCACCGCGGGCGCAAAAAAAGTCATGATTTCAGCTCCTGCTGACGGAGTTGATTTAACTTTGGTGATGGGCGTAAATCATGAGCAGTATGATCCATCGAAGCATGTTTTTATTTCTAATGCGTCTTGCACGACCAATTGCTTAGCGCCAATTGCAAAAGTTTTGCACGAAGCTTTTGGAATTGAAAACGGCATGATGACAACGATTCACTCGTACACAAACGATCAAAAAATTCTGGATGCTCCTCACAAAGATTTACGTCGGGCAAGATCGGCTGCTGTCAGCATGATTCCAACCACAACAGGAGCGGCAAAAGCCGTAGGTTTAGTACTTCCCGAGTTAAAAGGTAAAATCGATGGAACTTCAATTCGAGTTCCGACTCCGAATGTAAGCTTAGTCGATTTCACATTCCGTCCTCTAAAAGATTGCACCATTGATTCTGTGAACGCCGCTTTAACAAAAGCTGCTGAAGGTCCTTTGAAAGGAATTTTAGCTGTCGAGAAAAAAGAACTGGTGTCGATTGATTTTAATGGTAACAAACACTCGTCGATTGTGGACGCGGCTTGTACGATGATGGTGGGTCCAAAACTTGTGAAGGTCATGTCTTGGTATGATAACGAGACCGGCTTTTCGCAGCGGATGGTGGATGTCGCTCTTTACATGGCTGAAAAAGGAATATAAATGGCAAATGGTCTTCGTTATATCAAAACGCTGAAAGATTTTAACGTGAAAGATAAAGTTGTCTTTCTTCGTCTGGATCTGAACGTTCCCTTAGAGAACGGTAAGATCACTGATGAAACTCGAATCACAGCGACTTTACCGACCATCCAATATTTGATGGATGCCGGAGCGAAGATCGTTATGGCGTCCCATCTGGGTCGTCCCAAAAATGCTGAAGATACACAATTTTCTTTAGTGCCCGTTGCGGAAAGTTTGGCTGAACATTTAAAAGCGGAAGTTCTTTTAGTGGAGGACCCAAGCTCAGATGATGGCGTTAAAGGTTTACTCATCGGTCTTAAAAAAAATCAGCTGATCTTATTAGAAAATATTCGTTATGTCCCTGGAGAAACCAAAGACAGTGACGAGCTTGCGCAAACCATTGCTAGCTACAGCGATATTTATATCAACGATGCCTTTGGTGCTAGTCACCGGGCTCATGCGACGATCCATGCTTTGCCAAAAATAATGAAGCAAAAAGGCATTGGTTTTTTGATTGAAAAAGAAATCAAGATGCTAGACCAGTTGATGGAAAATCCGGCCAAGCCCTATATTGCTGTTCTTGGTGGGGCTAAGGTGTCTGATAAAATTGCCGTTATCGAAAAACTGATCGACGTTGTCGACGGAATTATTATCGGTGGCGCCATGGCCTACACATTTTTAAAAGCGCAAGGTCACTCGGTTGGCAAATCTTTGGTTGAAGAAGATAAGATTAAGTACGCCAAAGAAATGATCGCTCGGATTGAAGCTCGAAGGAAAACTTTATTGCTGCCAGTGGATCATGTCACAACACTTGCTTTTGGTGACACAAAAAATATTGAGACCACCAAAGACGTCAATATTCCTGACGGACGTATGGCTCTTGACATTGGACCCAAGTCGCTCAATTTATTTAGTGCGGCACTTCGTGAAGCTAAAACAATTTTTTGGAATGGCCCTATGGGCGTTTTTGAAACAGCTGAGTTTTCAAAAGGAACATTTGGTGTCGCAAAAATTATTTCAGAAAATCCAGGAATGACAATCATCGGTGGTGGAGACTCTGCTGCAGCCGCTGAAGCTTCGGGTTACGCTGATAAGATGACACATATTTCGACCGGTGGTGGAGCTAGCCTTGAATATCTTCAAGGTGATAAGCTTCCGGGCTTAGAAGTCTTGAGGCAGAAGCATGTCGGCGCTGAAACTCCGCATCTGTAATGTTTTCTATAAATTTATTATTTTGAATCGTTCAGGAAATTAAAAATTTCTTCACGGTGAAATAAATAAGTTCGAACCACCGTCCAAATATGGCCTGTTTCAAAATACAATTTTTTGGCTTTTGGTAGTTGAGCCGCCAACCATTTTTGAAATTTGGTGGGAACATCTGTGTCTGTATTTGAAATATATAAAAGAAATCTTTCTGAAGCTTTTTCTTCGCTCAGGAAAATGCCTGGATCAAAGCGGATACTTTTTCGCATCAACTGCAAATACTCTTCATCGCTTGAAAGATGGTAAATCTTTTCGCGATTCGTTTTCTGAATTGTGACTGAGCCCAATTCGGATTCAGTTAGGATCCCCGCTAAGTCGGTCCCACCGACGGTCAGAACGACTTTGCCAATTTGTGGATCAGCGCCCATAGCCGCAGCGGCGTAAAGAGCACCCAGGCTTGCACCCATTAAATTGACGGGCTCGTGAATCCAATGAATTAATTCTTTAAGAGCCGCGGTATTACCGCGAATCTGGCGATCATGGCGAGTCAGATCGAAATCTTTATCGGCAAAGCCATCAAACTTGGCTAAAATATAAAAAGTCACATTTCGGCTGCAAAAATATTTTCCCATCTGCCGATCTAGGAAATTCATGCCGCCTGTGGGTGGTAATAAAATAACAGGGCGATCTTTACCTGGGTTATCAGGACGGAAAACATGAACTTCCCGGCCTGAGGCTTTATTGGTGGCAGGATCCCAGCCGGTAAACCAATGCGCTTCGATGGTGCAGTCGAGGGATTTATAGCTCTCTTTTTTAGTTTCTTGCCACTCTTTGGCTTGCTGGCGAAGGGATTCTTTTTCAATTTC
Source organism: Pseudobdellovibrionaceae bacterium (assembly GCA_043780105.1). Classification (GTDB taxonomy): domain Bacteria; phylum Bdellovibrionota; class Bdellovibrionia; order Bdellovibrionales; family Bdellovibrionaceae; genus JAYWDA01. The sequence continues at coordinate 3,712 of JAYWDA010000326.1, forward strand.
ATAAGAGGCTTCAGATTTGAAGCCGATGAGAAAAGCTATTGCGTACAGAAAAAAATATTTCATTCAAAACTTCCTTATTTTTTAATTCCTAAATATCGAAAGAAGGCATCCGTATTTGGTTTACGTCCTAAAAATTCTTGCAACAAGACTGTTGCATCTTGCAGGTTGCCCTTTTCTAGGATGATTTTTCGATAATTTAAACCCTCAACTGGAGAAATCAGCTTTCCATTTTCAAATTTTGTAAACATATCAAACGCATAAACATTGGACCAAAGATACCCGTAATATCCAGCATCGTATCCACCCATAATATGTCCAAAGCTTGCTGGGAAGTGTGTTCCTGGCAAGGGATCAAGGCCCATAATCTGTTTGTAAAGATTGTTATAGGTTTCTGTGACATCTAAATCTTTGGGACTTTGATGAAGAGTTAAATCGTAAATGCTATAAAGCAATTGAGCGTTGAATCCATAAGCTCGATTGAATTTTCGCGACCGAACTAGTTTTGCAATTAATTCGTCAGGCATTTTTTTAGATCTGTCAGAATAAAGAGCCGTGATCATTTTCAGAATTTGCGGCTGCCAAACCCAGTTCTCAAGCATTTGTGAAGGAGCCTCGACAAAATCGCCCGCAACATTAAAGCCTGAAAGGCTAGCGAACTTAACTTTGGTTAACGTCGCATGCATTACATGACCAAACTCATGAAATAAAGTCTCGACATCATCATGACTTAGCAGCGAAGGCCGATCTTTGGTCGCTGGAGTTAAATTAGCGACAATAGCAGCAATAGGTGGTTGATATTGGCCACCGACTTCGCGACCTGTTCTTAAGGGAAAGGCAGCCGCATGACTGTACTTTCCTTCGCGAGGATAAAGATCCGCATAAAAGTAAGCGATCAGCGCGCCGGTCGCAATGTCGTGAATTTCAAAAAGCTGAACC
>JAYWDA010000327.1:0-1989 GCA_043780105.1 Pseudobdellovibrionaceae bacterium
TTATCGGTATTTATTTAACTGACAAAATCATTTCTGTGGCAAGTCTTGTAGCCTTTGTGACTCTTTGCGGGATTGCATCAAGAAATGGGATTATGATGATTTCCCATTACCTGCATCTGATGAAGCACGAAGGCGAAGGCTTTACGAAAGAAATGGTGATTCGAGGATCTTTAGAAAGACTTGTTCCCGTTTTAATGACGGCGCTAACTGCCATCTTAGGACTTGCTCCTTTGGTGTTTGCTGGTGGTGAGCCAGGTAAAGAAATTCTGCACCCGGTGGCTGTCGTGATTGTTGGTGGCTTGTTTAGCTCGACTTTGCTTGATATGTTTGTGACTCCAACGGTCTTCTACCATTATGGAAAAAAATCAGCCGTTGAAAGTGCCCGGCACATGAATGAAGAAGATATTTTTGAATCAAAAGATACTTAAAAAGGAGAAATTAAAATGAAATACACAGTTCAGTTTTTATCGGCCATCGGTTTTGTTTTGTCAGTAGGCTCTCAGGCGGTAGCTCATGAGGGGCATGATGCGGTTCCAGGAGCCATCAAGACCAGTCATGGTGGGGTGGCGAAAGCAGGAAAAGAAATTAATTTAGAATACGTCGTGAGTGGGACCGAAATTATATTGTATCCCATGAGCCATGATGGAAAAGATTTGCCTTCGACTGATTTAAAGTTAACGGCAACGTCAAAAGGGCCCAAAGGAAAAATTGAAACCCTTAAAGTGGATGCCCAGGCCGTAGGGTTTAAAACTAATGTGGATTTTAAAGATGCCTACAGATCTGAAGTTGTGGTGAAAACAGATCTTAAGGGGAAAAAAGATACCTTCAAACTGCAAGTTGAAAAACAATAGAGGTCATTTATGTTGATCCGCCTTCTTATTTTTATTTCGGGTGCGCTTTTTTTAGATTCAGCTTTTGCACAAAGTTCCTTTGAGGCCTTGGTTGAAAAGGCTTTGCAAAAAAATGCAGACTATAGCGTATCTCTTAAGGAAAAAGAGGCGGCTCAGGCTCGAATCAGTGGATCCTATTCAACTTTTTATCCGAGCTTAAATGCCGTGGCTGGCTGGGAAAATCGTCGGGAAGACATCGAACCCGCTAAAGGTTATTTGGGTTACCTTCGAGGACAAGTAAATATTTTTAATGGCTTTAAAGATCAGGCTGGATTTCGAAAAACGAACTCCGAACTGATGGTGAAAGACGCTAATTTAGAAATAAAGAAAAGAGATGTGCGTTTAAGTGTGACAGAAGCCGTCAGTGAAATGCTTTATCTGCACGGTTTGCAGGAAATATTTAAAGAAGAAATTAATTTAGCTCAAAACCAGAAACAAATGGCAGCCAAAAAAATCTCAGCAGGGCTAACAAGTTCTGTGGATCAGATTGAATTTGAATTGCGGCAAGATGAGCTGGAAATTCAAAAAAGACGAATCGAGCAGGCCCACTTTGAAATCCATCAAAAGATTTTTCGCATTTTTGGCGAAGACTTAGCGGATCAAGAGTTTGAAAAGATTCAATTTAGAACAACAGTAGAAATAAAAAAGATCTTACAAACGGCCAAGATTGAAAATAATCCTTATTTGAAAAAAGCGCAGGGCAATATTCAGGCTTCTGAATTAGAAAAGGTGACAGCCAAGTCCGAGCTGATTCCACGGCTTGATTTTGAATATGCCTTTGGCCGGATCACTCCCTCTGAAACGACACCCTTGCGATACGATGAATCTAGAGTGGGGATTTTTCTAACGATTCCACTTTTTTCAGGCTTTGACAGCTATTATAAAGTTAAATCTGCAAACATAAGTTTTGCGGCCCGAGAAAAAGAAAAGATACAGGTCGCATTAAATATCAGTTCTGAATTTGAAATTTTAAAAGAAAAAATTAAGGAATCTTTAGATCTACTTCAAATTAATCAGCGAAAAAGAACCAATGCAAAAAAATATTTTAATATGACATTGGGTGAATATAAACGGGGCATAAAAAACTCCCCGGATCTTG
>JAYWDA010000328.1:0-2846 GCA_043780105.1 Pseudobdellovibrionaceae bacterium
CTTCGGCTGTGAGTGTTGGAACCAGATTTATTGCTAGCTCTGAGGCAAAGATTGATTCAGCTTATAAAGAGGCGATTGTAAAATCCTCGCCCGAAGATATTTTCTTAACCAGTCGGGTATCGGGAACTCCTGCGTCTGTGATTCGCACACCTTACACAGAAAAGATGGGGACTGAGCTTCCTTGGTTACTGAAAGTTTTAAAGCAAAATTCTGTGAGTAAAAAAATCGTTGTTCCCTTGATTCATTGGTTAGGCATGCAAAAGCTTGAAGCTGCGGCAAGCAAACCCACTTGGAAAACAGTTTGGAGCGCTGGCCAATCAGTGGGCTTGGTTCATGAAATTTTATCTTGCGAAAAAATAATGGAGAAAATAATTAAAGAATACGAAGCCGCCGTTAAAAAGCTTCCGCGCTAGAAACTATTAAGATCTATTTTTAATAGATAAAGTCAGCTGATAAGTCATCACAGGTTCTTGGCTTTTGGAAGGGACAATGGCCTTTCCCGAGAAAGTTTTTTCAAGTCTGTTGGGGCTGGTAAGAGCTTGGTCAATTAAACTTTGCACAAGGTCCGCTTCTTCACAGATAAAGTGAACATGACCGTCAGCCCTTTTAAGAAACTCTGATTTAAAATCTTTAAAAATGAAATCAATTTTTTTACCCGAAGCTTGAATGGCTTCGACCGCCTTGATGGCAATAGAAAGTTCGGCTCCCATCGCCAGTGCTCCGAAATACATTACGTTCAAATGATTTTGTGTCCGATAGCCTAATTTTATTTTAACGACGCTGCGAGAACCTTGTAGTTCTAAAATTTTTGGATTCACGAAAGCAAGCAGTGGAAGTTTTAGCAAAGCATAGGCTTTTAAAAATAAATTTAATTTCCACAACGTCATGGACTTCCTTTTTTTAAGACGGAAATGTCATGGATGAAGGATGCCAAAAAGTTCCGCGATGCACAATCGGTTCTTTTCAGAATAGAGCTAGTCTATGTTTGTAGTTGGAGGATTTATGAAATTGGTAAAGTTGTTATGTGCTTCTTTAATGTTGGGTTGTTTACAAGCCAAGGCCGCTGATGATATCGGGGTTGGTGCGATTCTAGGAAGCCCTACCGGTGTTTCGGCGCACATCCGAATGGACGACCGGCATTTGCTGGCCGGTGCCCTAGCCTATAATTTTTCAAGGTATCCTGGTTTGCACATTTCCGTGGACTACCTTTGGGACAATGCCTACGAGTACAATATTAAATCATGGCAGTGGGACGTTTACTACGGATTGGGTGGTCGGGTGATTGGAATCCAATCTGGCGATGATAAAAATAAGACAGCCGTGGGAGTTCGTGCACCCGTTGGTACCAGCCATACGATGCGAGATCCGCACATTATGATTTTTGGAGAGATTGCACCCGTTTTAAATTTCATTCCTAATACCGATTTAGGATTTGATCTTGGTGTGGGTTTTAGAATCTTATTCTAAGTATAAAAATATTTATATGTGTCGACTGACACCTTTTGAAAGTTTGAGGCTTGACGGAATTTAGTTCGGCCTCATTTTCTTTTTAAGAAGGAGTGTCGACATGATTAAGCCCTCTGGATTTATCCCTGTTCTGCCTCTTAAAAATACAGTTCTCTATCCTGGAGTGGCTCAAGCTCTCAGGGTGGGCCGTGAAAAAAGCATTCGTGCCCTTCAAAAAGCCTTTGAAAATAACAATTGGATTATCACTCTTACTCAACGTGATCCTCAACGCAAAATAGAGAGTATCGAAGACCTTTATTCGGTCGGTGTTCTTTGTAAGATTGAATCTGTTCGCGGAAATCCCGAGCAGGGATATAATGTTGTCATTCGAGGACATGAAAGAGTGCGAATCATTACAAGCTCAGAGCAAGCTGGGTTCTTTGAAGCCATTTCCGATCACCTTGAAGATGTTTCCGACTTAGAGGATTCAACGCGGAAAGCGTTACTTGAAAGCCTTAAGCTTTTATCAATGAGTGTGCTTAAGTTAATTCCTGCCGATACTCGTGAAGTGGAAGAACTTCTTCATAGCATCGAGGATTTGACTTATTTAACCTATTTGGCAGCGGCCAATGCTGATTTAGACCTTAAGGAAAAGCAAGTTTTATTAGAACAGTTGTCCTTAAAGGAACGGGTGATGCATTTGCTGACACTCCTACAAACCTTTAAAGATAACTTAGAAGTACAGGCCGATATTCGGCAGAAACTGGCCTCAAAAATTGGTCAGTCCCAGCGGGAAAATATTTTGCGTGAACAGATCCGTACCATCCGCGAAGAATTGGGTGAAGGAGATGATGAATCGCAAGTCGATAATTATCATATAAAAATTGACGAGGCGCAAATGCCTGAAGAAGCTAAAAAATTGGCCGAGCAGCAGGTAAAGCGGTTAGAAGACATTAATTCGGCGTCACCTGAACACCATATTATTCGCTCGCACTTAGACTTAATGGTGTCGCTGCCATGGAGTAAAAGTGCAGAAGAACTTCCAATTAATTTAGATCAGGCTCGGCAAATCTTGGACTCAGATCATTTTGGCTTGGATCAAGTTAAAAAAAGAATCATCCAGCATTTAGCTGTGATGAAAATGAAGCGCAATCAAAAAGGCTCTATTTTAGTCCTTGTTGGACCTCCGGGAGTAGGGAAAACTTCCTTAGGCCAAAGCATTGCACGGGCCTTAGGGCGCAAATACGTGCGAGTCAGTGTGGGCGGCGTGCGAGATGACGCTGAAATAAGAGGCCATCGTAGAACTTATATCGGGGCTTTGCCAGGTCGAGTGATCTCAGGAATTAAGAAAGCCGGAGAAAACGATCCGGTGTTTGTCTTAGATGAAATTGATAAGCTGA
>JAYWDA010000329.1:0-3360 GCA_043780105.1 Pseudobdellovibrionaceae bacterium
GGTGAAAGTGCGGCCACCGCAAGGTTGAGAGTTTTAAAGAAACCGCCCAGCTTGAATTTGCAAGTGATGGAAACCGGGACTCCGGAAGCCTTCGCCCAACCCTTAAGCGAAATCGGAATTGAAGAGATTCCTGAAGTGTCTTCAATAGCTGAACTGGAGCGCGAGTTTAATTATTTACGGGACACTCGTTTTTTAGAATCGGAGCGAACGGACTTTCCCCGGCGAATCACCTGGCTTTATCCTGATGACGGTTGTTACGCGCGAGCCGAAATGGCTGCCATTGAAATAGATCATCATCAATTTTTAGCCCCTAAGAAAATTTTTGCCTTTGGTGATTTGTCAGTTAACACGAAAAATTCTTTATCAGGATCTGTCACTTGGTGGTACCACGTCGCCGTCGCTTATCGGTTTCAGCAACAGATTTATGTTTTTGATCCAGCCATTTCGCCAAAGCAGCCTTTGCTTTTAAAGGATTGGAATCAGCAAATGGGCGGTGCTTCTACGGAAATTAAATACGCCGTCTGTGCGGCTAGAACCTATGACCCAGATGCGGATTGTAAACACCCCGCCTATGCGAGCGACCGGGATGTCGAGGAAGAACAAAAGGGTTTTTTCAGAGCTGAGTGGAACCGAGTTCTAAAGTTAAACCGAGATCCAGAAAAGGAACTCGGTGAACTACCGCCGTGGCTTTAAATTAAAAGTGAAGTTCATCACTGACATTAAGACCTAAAATTTGATTCAGAGGGTCCATCGCTTTGAACTCACTGATCTGCGCAGCAAGGTCCAGTGTCACTTGCTGAGATTCTTTTAAATCCGATGTTTTTCGAATGTGCTGTAAAGACAACCCGGCTTGCGTGACCGTTTGACCGATCGCGCTCATCAGACCATCGGTATCTTCGACATCAGCCAAAGCATCTTGCATGGAATTCAATTCATCAATTTGTTTTTGGATTGTCAGAACGTTTTCATTCAGTTCAGACACCTGTGAAGTGGCATCCAGTGGAACACCGTGGACTGGTAGTTCACTGGCGCTGGCTAAAAATGTAGAAAAAGTGGCGGCAAAAAGGATCATGCTTATTTTTGAAATCGTTTTCATAAGTTTTCCTGTGTTAAGGTTCTTTCAATCAAGTTCAAGATCATTTCAATGCCAATCTTATGCCGCTCTAAGCTCCTCTTGATTTCGGGTCCAGCTCAGAGCCTCTGTCTAACAATGAGACAACTGCCGTTTAGCGCTTTAACTTCTGCAAAAGCTCTATGGACGGATAAGAATCGGCGGGCAGACCGAAGTGCAGTTGCGCTTGCTTCACAGCCACACGTGTCGCCGTACCCAGTTTGCCATCGATAGGGCCTGGATCGTAGCCAAGCTCCAAGAGACCTTTTTGCACCTCTTGCATTTGATCAGGAGTTAATGACTTCACAACTCCATTTCCGCGAAAAACAGCTGGAGCACCTGCTAACCTGGTCGCTAAAAAAGCCGCCGTCGTCGAATAAACAATCGAAGAATTCCAACCCAAAATAACTTGGAAATTAGGATAAGCTAAAAATGCCGGACCTAAACGGCCCATTGGTAAAAGCAATGAGGCTGGCAAATTCTGCGAAGGCAAATTACCTTGAGCTGGAGTGACTCCCCAAGCGGTCCACTGAGAAACCGGATGTTGAATGCTGAGGTCAGCTTCTTGCCACTGCATCTCTCGAGGAATTCTGACTTCTTGCAACCAAGGCTGTCCACGCGTCCAACCATGATTGACTAAAAACTGAGCCGCAGACGCTAAAGTATCTGGGGTGCTGTTGACTAAATTGACACGACCATCTTTATCGTAATCAACGCCTGAAGCAAAGTAATCGGAAGCCATCAATTGAGTTCCACCAATTTCTCCGGCCCAACTGCCAATCATGTCTTGTGCTTTTAAATCGCCTCGTTGAATCAGTTTTAGGGCACTGATTAATTGTGCCCGAAACATATCAGAGCGCCTGCAATCATAAGCTAACGTTGTAATTGAAGTCAGAACTTGAAATTTTCCAGTGAAGGTTCCGAAATCACTTTCTAGAGCCCAAAAGGCAACGATTGGTTCAGGCGGAACACCAAAATCTTTTTCAATCCGAGCAAAAATATCTTTCTCGGTCGACTTGATCTTTTCAGTTCCTTTTTTAATTCTAGAAGCTGAAATCATTTTGTCTGAGAAATCCAAAAATGGCAGTTGGAACACACCTTGGCTGCGGTCTTTAGCTAAAACGTCTGAATCAATTTTTAAATAAGGCAGCGCTGATTTTAAAGTGGCCGGTGTGATTCCTTGGGCTAGGGCTTCTTGCTTGACACCTTCCAGCCAAGCGCCAAAAGACATATCCTTTTCACAGGCAATGGTCGATCCCTTCGGAGCAGGTGCTGCGGGTTGCACAGCCATCGCTTGCGATGAGGCCTGAAGAATTAAGCTGAGCGTCAGAATATTTAGGACTGTTTTATTTTTTACTGAATTTTTCATTGTGAGCTCCCATTAGTTTTTAAACCGCACGCCTGAAGAGTGTTGATATTAACAATTGCTTTTTTTTGATAAAATAAAAGGCCTCTCATAAAAATTCCACGCGAGTGAATTTCAACAGCCCCGTTGGAAAAAATATGATCGATCCGGGCGGAAGCGCTTTCTTGGCCCCAGGGTGAAGCCTGCTTGAAGCAAACGATATCTTGAGTTTTAAGGCCTTGCTTTGCAGGAACTTCTTTAATCAGTAAACTGATGGGAACTATTTCTTCAAAAGATTCCAATAGACCATCATGACTGACGCTGAAAGCCACTCGGGCGTTGCCATCAAAATCTAATTCTTTGACGACAGCAGAAACGGCATGCGGAGCCACCGAAGGATCAAAGCTCAGCATCACAAGCACACGATCTTTTAAAGACGTGGTCCTGGAGTCCGCAAATGCGGAGCTTAGGGGGATTAATAGGATTACGATAATATTGACGAGAGCTTTAATAAATCCTCCAAAAATTTAGACTGGCGTAACCTTGCTCTACTAATTTCATGCCGGGTCCGAGGGGTCTGATTTAGAATTGGCGGCGGAAGGGTGATCAAAAGGTCAACAGGGGGCAAACTTCGTCACTGTTTTGAATGGTGTAACTACCCAGCGACTTTGACCGCAGCGTGTGCTTTTGAACAAAACTAAGGGCTATTGAAGGGAATCAGATCGAGCTAACTTGAATGTCTAGCCTAATCGCAAATTCTACGATTTTTGAAAATTAAAAGATGCTCATACCAGATTTTTCAAAAAAAATAGAAAATAAAATTTCTTGAGTTATCGATCTTAAGATTTCCAGCGCCAAGCTAACCAAAAAAAATTAAATGAATCTATTTTTTGAAAAGTGATTT
>JAYWDA010000330.1:0-1502 GCA_043780105.1 Pseudobdellovibrionaceae bacterium
AATTTGTTTATGTTTCAACGGGCTCTGCCGTTGATGGCCACCTGCCAATTCGCGAAATTTGGGACGAAAATAAAAATCCGAAATTTAAAGTTGGCGATGCCCTTGAAGTTGTCGTTTTGAAAGTTCGCGAAGGAGAAGTATTACTGCGCTATAAAATAGCTAAATCAGGCGCGCAAGATGTCGAAAATCTAGAAGATGCCTTTGATATGGAGATTCCTGTAGAAGGAAAAGTTTTAGAGCTTGTGAAAGGCGGCTTTCGCATTGGTATCGGGGTTGAGAAAGCTTTCTGCCCTTTAAGCCAAATTGAACTTCGCTCTCCCACTGAGCCTGCGGCTTATGTCGGTCGAAAACTAGAATTTATCATTACAGCTTATGAAAATAACGGTCGGAATATTGTTGTCTCAAGAAGGCGAATGTTAGAGCAAGGAATGGCCGAAATTGAAGGACAGATGCTTGAAAAAGCTCGCGTCGGGGATCTCTTCGAGGGAACTGTCACTCGAATGGAAAAATTTGGCGCCTTCGTTAAACTAGAAAATGAGCTTGAGGGATTAATTCCAGTTTCAGAGTTGTCGTGGTCACGTGGCCTTAAGACCGAAGACTCAGTCCACACAGGCATGAAGGTTAGTGTGAAGCTTTTAAAAATTGAAGAGCTTGAGGGTCGCCTGCGGATGTCTTTTTCGCTAAAACAGGGCGGCGGCGAAAGCGATCCATGGCTGAGTGTTCTACAAAATTATCCGATCGGAAAAATTTTTGAAGGTGTCGTCGAGAAAAAAGAAGCCTACGGATTATTTGTTAATCTTGGGCCTGGAGTCACAGGACTTTTGCCGAAATCTAAATGGCGTGATTCAACAGATGTCGCGCAATATGAAAATAAAAAAAAGGGCGACAAGATCCCTGTTCAAATCGATGAGCTTCGAGCGGACGAAAGAAAAATTTCTTTAGGCCTTCCTGGAGAATTACATGATGACTCTTGGAAATCCCATTCGAGCGAATCAAAATTTGGCACGCTGGGCGATTTATTAAAAGATTTTAAGAAAAAGTAGGTTTTATGGTTGAAATGAATGTGGTTTATAGCGGCGGCCTGCATTGTGATTTGGAGCATGGTCCTTCAAAAAATCGAATTCAAACAGATGCCCCAAAAGATAATATGGGTCGCGGCGAAGCTTTTTCGCCGACAGACTTAGTCGGCGCGGCCCTCGCTTCTTGCATCCTAACCACCCTCGCTATTTCTGCAGAGCGAGAAGGAATTGCTTTCAGCGGCAGCTCAGCTAAAGTCTTAAAAGAAATGATCACATCGCCGGTTCGAAAAATTGGTCGCTTTATTTTAGAATTAAAGTTACCAAAAAGTTTAGATGAATCTCACCGGCACAAGTTTGAACATATTGCCATCACCTGCCCTGTTCATCGCAGTCTTCATCCAGATGTTAAAATCGAAATGATGTTTAACTACTGTCTTTAAATTTTACAAATGACCTGCCTTTTTATTTTTATGTCTCATAATA
>JAYWDA010000331.1:0-4932 GCA_043780105.1 Pseudobdellovibrionaceae bacterium
GAAGAATTAGAAATTCTTTGCGGGACTTTGAGCTGTAAGATTCAAGATTGGATAAAAGGCTAGAAAGTTTTGAGGTGTCTCAACTTGAGAAGGAGTTCCTCCGATATCTTAAGTAGGTCCACCGACGGCCAAGATAGACTCAGGAAGAGTGATGAAAAAAATGAGAACGCTGAATGCCATTCTATTTTTTGCGATCCTACAATTAGGATCCGTCACTTTATTCGCGCAAGAGCGAATAGATTTTTATCGAGGCATTCGTTATTTAGGAATGGGTGGATCGTCAGTCGCTGTTGCCAACGATGAAACGGCTTTGATCGTAAACCCTGCAGCACTGGGTCGATTGCGGGATTTTTACGGAACAATCATTGATCCTGAGCTGGAAGCCAATAAAGGCGCTTCTGATATTTATTCGACGAAAGCCTTTACACAACCTTTTAGATTAGCCGAAGTGATTCCAGCGGTCGTCCTGTCGCCGCAGACTTTTTTTCATACGCGGGGTCATGTGATGCCGTCGTTTGTCGCAAAAAATTTCGGAATTGCTCTTCTTGCAAATCGCATTCTAAATGCAGAATCAAATGCGGCAGGTACTGCTGTGAATACTTTTTATCGCGATGATCTTGCACTGCTTCTTGGATACAATCTAAGATTTTTTGAGGGTCGGGTTAAAATTGGTTTTACAGGAAAAGCCATCAGCCGAATTGAAGTGATTCAAGCAGCGCTGGATCCCTTGAGCAATCTTGAAATCGCGCCGATGGCTACTGCTGGCACAGCGGCCGAGGGACTTGGAATTGGTGGCGATGCATCGATTATCTTGGCGGGTCCCTGGACATATATTCCCACGATCACTGCTGTTATCAGAGATGTCGGTGGAACAACTTTTGATAAATCTTATAATAATCGATTGAGCACCTCCATTGTGCGGCCGACATCGCAAACGCAAGATGTAGATTTAGGCGTCGCCATTTTTCCAATTCATTCCAATTCAGTTCGATCCGCATGGAGTTTTGAATATCGAGGTCTTTCTTCAGGAGCGACCGAGCCCGATAAAGCGAAACTGATTCACACCGGTGTTGAAGTTAATTTTAATGACATTTTTTTCGTTCGAGCCGGGATGAATCAAAGATATTGGACAGCAGGCCTTGAATTGGCTTCAGAAAAATTTCAGTTACAGTTTGCAACTTATGGCGAAGAAATCGGTAGCTCAAGTACGATCACCAGGGAGGATCGAAGGTATGTTACAAAAGTTTCATTTCGATTCTAAAATTTTATCGAGTCCTTTAAAGATGACGTTTGTTTTCTTGCTGACGATGGTGATGTCTTGCAGTGGGAATGTTTATACGGAGATGTCGAACAAAAATACGGAAGAAGCCCTGCTTGAGAGTGCCTTGAAAGCGATCAATAGCGGAGATTATGATGGGGCCATTGCCTCTCTTAATAAAATCACTTCGGCTTATCGACATGATGCCAATGTCAGCAAAGCAGCAGCGGCAGCTTATGCAGGAAAATGTGGACTCAATTTTTTTAATTTGGTCACAACAATCACTGGTGTCACGGCCGCGACGCCGCTGCTTTTATTTATGAATGCTTTTACGGCAGTGTCTGTTGTTCCGGCGTCATGTGACTCTTCTCAAGCAGAGATTGAATTTAAGTATGGAACGACTTCCGCACTTCGGCCTGCTGATATTAATTTATTTTTAGCCATTCTTGGAATTGCAAAAATGGGGACTTATTTACGGTCGATTGCGGATCCACTGCAGACGGGCAGCGTGAATCCTTCCTTTGTCGATGCCTGTGCTGTTGGAACAATCACAGACGTACAGACAAAAGAAGTGGGCACTGGCTTAGGGCTCTTATTAGATAATATTGCATCGTTGACAGCGGCTATAGCTGGAAATTCTGCGATTACATCTTTGGCAGGTTTGCAGGCCGCTTGTGGGGCGGCTTGTGTGATCACCGATGTGAATAGCGCGAATTGGACCGCTGCAAATATTAAAATCATTCGATCGGCCATTAAATCGAATTCATTTGGAATTCAAAACTGTGCTAACAACCCCTTTGTAACATGTTGTCCATGAGGCTATGAAAAGAAATATTATTTTTGTTTCAGTACTAACTTATTTTTTTAGCGCACAGGCTGCTGAACTTTTCGAATATAATATTCCAACTCGAGCGCATGGAATGGGTGGAGTTTATTCGCCATTTCCCAGCGAGACAGATGCCATATTTGTCAATCCCGCAGCCCTGAGTGATGTTCAAAAGATTGATTGGGATATTGTTAATGTTCAGGCGGGGTTTAATGGATTACAAAACTATACGGCATTTACTAGCTTAAGTGCCGGTGGGTCGAGCGCCTACTCCTCACTTTATGGAAAAAATCTTTGGCTTGGTGGAAATGGTCGAACATCAATTGTATTTCCTAATTTTGGAATCGCCGCATTTAATGATATTAAAGTTTATGGAGCCCTTAATAAACCGCCATTTCCTGATTTTAATATTGGTTATTTCAACGACTCAGGGTTTCAGATGGGAGTTGGATTTGCCATCGACTCGGTTTATTCCTGGGGCGCCAGCATTAAGAAAATTCAAAGATCAGGAGGCGAAGGTGCCCTTGGACTAAGTACAATTGCGGCGGCCACGGGGACAACGCTTCAGAGTCAGTTTCAAAATGCAGGATATGGATATAGTTCAGACTTAGCATTAATGGCAAAGCTGCCGGGAAGTTTTTCACCCCGTATCGTTGCTATGTGGAAAGATCCAGGGTCTTTGGCATTTATTCAAACGAGTGGGACAGATAGTCCCCCGCGGATAAAAGATAATTTTATCCTGGGAGTCGGCAGTCTGCTAGATCTTCCGGGCCTTGACTGGCGCGTCGGAGCTGAAGCTCGCCATATCAACGAGAATGGAATCCAGTTAGGAAAAAAACTGCACTTAGGCACTGAGGTGTCGCTGCCATTAATTGATGTTCGTGCCGGACTAAGTCAAGGGTACCAATCTTTCGGCACCGGGATTAACCTTTGGCTTATAAAGGTAGACGCTGCTTACTATACTGTTGAAACAGGGGATTACCCTGGGCAAACTCCTGATCTTAGAACCGAAATAAGTTTTTCAATTAATATTTCAGTAGATGCGGACTTTAAAGCAACAGGCAAAGATGGTAAGAAGCGACAACTAAAACAACGTCGTTAATATGCTTGAAATCATTAAAGTTCAGAAGCGATCAGACATCCTGCAGCAGTTTTCGCAGTTTGATGCAAAAATACAAAGCTGGCTGGTTTCAGATCTTCGGACGAAATTAGAAATTCAGAATCGATTGCTCGAAAAAGACAAATTTTTCGTTGAGAGCTCTATTTTACGAGCGACAGATCTTTGGCGAATCTTATTTCGTCGGCAATTCCCAAAAAAGAAAATTATCGAGCGCAGTTGGGCGCGTGTTCTTTTATCCAGTTTTTTGAAAAAAAATATTGGTGATCTGAATTTAAATCAGGCGTCGTCTTCAACGATTTTGGAGATGATTGAATTTTTTCTTCCCTTGCTGTGCCATCCTGAGGGCCATGAAAAATTTAAAGAATGGCTTGAGCTTCATCCCGAGATCAAAGATCGCTGGGCTGAATGGTATGTGCTGACGAGGCTTTGTTTTCAGTATCTGTATAACGATAAAGATCTGGTTCTATCTAGCTGGTTTTCGGCTTTGCTCATACGGCAAGGTGACCTCCCAGATTTACAAGTCGAACAGTGGAAGAGACCCCTCTGGGTTGACTTAGGGGGGCAAATCTTGTGGTCAGAGGCCGAACTCTTAAGACTTCTTTCAAAACAGATAGATATTAAAATTTTCCTCGTCGAAGGCGAATGGCAAAAAGATTTTTCTTATAAAATGCGCCCCTATCAGCATTTGCAGTCTCATGCGACGCGAACGTCAGATTTAAGTTCCATCCAAAGGCCTCAGGCCAAGATCACTCGAGTGCAAAAGTTTTCTGGAGAGCTGGCTGAAATCAGGCAAACTGTTGGACAAATAAGATTGTGGCTTGAGGAAGGGATTCAACCTTCGGAGATTGGTATTTTTGCGCCAGATATTGAAAAATATTGGCCGGTCCTAAAAAGTTTTTTTGAACAAGAAGGAATTTCTGCAAACAAAGAAACAACTGCCAAGTTGGCCTCGCTGCCAAGTATTCAAGAGTGGCTTGCGGGAATTAGATTAAAATTTAAAGAAATTCGTAGCGCTGATTTAGAACTGCACTTTTTCCAACACGAAGAAAAAAGTCTTAATCATGAAGAATTTAAATCATTATTTGCAAATATTATGAGTTCTGAAGATTTGAGAAAGCATTTTCAAATTGAGTCCTTGTATTTGGCTCCGCTTAAAATCTCGAAGAATCCAAGCCGTGACGAGTGGGTGGTTTTTATTGCAAGGCTCTGGAGTCAGGATCGGGCCACAGAGCCCTTGGCTTTAATCTTAAGTGAGCTTTATGCCAGTGGCGCTAGCGGCACAGAGCTTCCCGTTTTTGATTGGTTAGATCATTTAGAAAGCTTAGTCGCAAAGTTAGAAATCTCGGTCGATGCTGCGGATACGGACGGAGTTCACTTGGCCAGTCTGATGGCGGCACCGTCTTTCTGGTTACGAAAAAGAATTTTCCTGGGTCTTTCGGAAGATTCTCTAAAGCAAAGTAGCTCGCAGTTTTTATCTCGTTTCGAAGTCGAAAAGCTTTTTTCAGATTTAGGATTTTTTTTAGAAAATCATGATTTGAGTTCAAAAGAGTTTGAGCTTCGTATGCTGGCTGATACGGATTCAGAAGAGGATATCTTTTCTTTTGGTATTGTGACTTTAAGTGGCCAAATGCAGGCTCCTTCAGGGGCGTGGTTAAAATGGGACACTGAAAAAGCAGTTGTCAGCGCACCCCTTCGGACGCGCTGGGATGATCTGCAAAATGCGAAGTC
>JAYWDA010000332.1:0-2563 GCA_043780105.1 Pseudobdellovibrionaceae bacterium
ATCCTGTTTGACAACGATGAGGGGCGCCAAAAAGCGTGGCAACCAATCAACATATTGATCACTGATCCACTTTGCATTTTTTTCTAGTGGAAGCGGCAGGCGTTGCACCGATCTGACTGTTTTTCTTTGCGCTCGGAAACGAAAAAACGACCTCCCTGATTTTGATTTCAGCGAAGCATTTTTTAAAAGTTCACGGTAAGTGCGGGTTGATCCTAAATCAGAAAATAAATTTGTGGGACGAGCGACCATGGCATGTTCTAAGGATTCAATTAGCGGGTACACCAAATCTTTCGGCGAATTAGTAATCAGACTGACCCAAAGCCGGGACAGTGTTGGGGTAAAAAAAGGGACTTTTAAGAAAATTCTTTTTAAGCCCATTTCTTCGGCCGTTAGATTCATCATTTCCATATAGGTTAACGATTTGCATCCCGCCAAATCAAAAGTTTTACCAAGCAAAGTCAGATCCAAGGCGGCCAATGTAATACTTGTCAAAACTGTCTCAAGATCGACAGGCGTTGTTAATGTCTGCGTCCAGTGCGGACAAATCATAATCGGAAGACGCTTAACAAGTTTAATAAGAATCTGAAATGAAGAGCCCGCATCACCTAATATTAAACCAGCGCGAAAAATTGTGGTTGGTAAATTATATTCAGAAAAAGTTTCTTCAACCTCTAACCTGCTTTGAAGGTGCAGTGAAAGCTTTGCCGTGCCGGGGATTAGTCCGCCAAGGTATATTAATTGTTTTAAATCTGTGTTTTTAACGGCCCTAGAAAAGTTATCAGCCAGAAGCAGATCATAATCAGCAAAGGATCCCTGATCCAGCTGTGCGGTTGGGCCCATTGAATGAACAAGATAAACAGCAAGGTCAATTTTATTCGGTAAAGCTTGTTCCAAGGATCGAAGTGAAAATAAGTCGCAAGCCTGCCAGGTGACACGGGGGTCATCTGATTTTTGAGCCGTACGTGAAAGGGCGATGATTTGGGCTGTGGGAAATTTATCAAGAAGCCTTAGGGTAATTTCTTTGCCGATATAGCCACTAGCACCTGCAATAACAATCATTGGATTTTCAATCAACCAGCCCACCTTGATCTCTAAATTATTTAAGACTAGTGTGAACTAGGGACTTCCACTCGTCTAGGGGATCAGTAAAAAATGGAAAAAGTAGTTATTGTTGGTGCAGGAATGTGTGGTTTGACTTTGGCCGCGCTCTTATCTGCGGCCTCGCAATCACCTCTTCTTATTGAAAAATCAAAAAGTGTCGGTGGAAGACTTGCGACTCGTCGGGACGGAGACGCCACTTTTGATCATGGCGCTGCTTTTTATGCCGATTCAGATCACGAATCCTTTGAGTGGCATCAGCGCTGGCTTACAAATAAAAAAGCTGTCCCTTGGTTTGAAGAAAGTCAGCGAAAATATTTTTGTGGCACTCTAGGAATGACGGCGCTTGCAAAAGATTTGGCTGAAGGCAAAAGTATTCAGCTTAATGAAAAAGTCATCAGTTTTCAGAAATCTGAAAATGGAATAAAAATTTCTTGTGAATCTGGACGATTGATAGCTACACAGAAAATCGTGCTGACCTGTCCCTTGCCGCAGGCCCTGCAAATCTTAAATGCATCTCAAATCAGCGTTCCAGAGCCATTAAAAAGTATTTCTTATTCGCCAGCAATCGTCGGCTTATTTGAGCTAGAGGCCAACGAAGATCTTTATAATTTTAATTTATTAAGACCGGGGAGTGCGATATTTACAATCGCTAATAATCAAGCCAAAGGAATCAGTAAAAATCTGGCACTGACAGTTGTTATGAACGATCTTTGGAGTGAAGTGAGTTTTGATTTAGAAGATGCACTTGTCCTGCAAATGGTAGCCAAAGAATTAACCCAGGTTTTAAAAGGCGCTGGCAAGATCCAAAAAGCTCAAATTAAAAAATGGCGGTATAGCCAACCAAAATCGGTTTATCCAGAGCTTTTTTCTTCGCTAGAGCAAGGCCAAGTCTTTTTAGCAGGGGATGCCTTTGGCGGAGGAAGTATCGCGGGAGCCGTGCGATCAGCAAAGGCGGTTTTTCCGTTATTATAAAATGCGCAGTCCCTCGCCAGGATGGCCGTTTGTAGAATTATTTTGTTATTTTCTTGAGGAGTTCAATATAAGTTTTCAAATCGCCACTGGCCATAACCTCTACTGAAAGCACAATAAACGGAGAAGAAATTGTTCCCACCACTAGCGCTTTGCCAGCGCTAAGCCAAAGTTTCAAATCCAAAGTGGGGTCGGGTAAACGACCATTGATACCTAAAAATTCTGTCTTGTACGTGATTCGTAAATCGATCTGAACTTCAAGCTCGATCTAAAAACTAAACCCTGAAAATTAAAGTTGATCCAAGTTTAGTCTTTGAAGCAGACAGGCAGCTCATTCATTTGGCCATTTTAAATTTAGTTCAGAACGCGCTGAAGTACCTCCGTGATGGTGGTGAAATTCAAGTTCGGGGTCAGGTGGAAGAGGAAAATGTTGTCATCGAAGTCGAAGACGAATGCGGCGGATTGCCAGATAAAGCAGCCGACAAGGGATTTA
>JAYWDA010000333.1:0-7111 GCA_043780105.1 Pseudobdellovibrionaceae bacterium
TCTTGACCGCAAAACCGGAGCTGTTAAATGGACAGCAACGCCTGTGGATATGATCTTTGGATCACTAGCAGAACTTCGTTCCGTGTCTGAAGTTTACGCTTCAAACGATGGAAAACAGAAGTTTGTAAATGACTTTGTGAACGCATGGAATAAGGTGATGATGCTTGATCGCTATGACGTTATGTAGATTTTTTTGAAAATAAAGTAAATTGAAAAGCCTTGTAGCTTAAGTGTTACAAGGCTTTTTTATGAGAGGTAAAAAATATGAAAATCACGTTTTTTTATGCAGCCTTATTAGCAATTTTGTTCGTACTTCTAAGCATCAGAACAATTCGAGTAAGAAGAAGTTTAAAAATCGCGGTTGGCGATGCGGGAAATCCAAAAATGTTACGTGCGATGCGAGTGCACTCAAACTTTTCTGAATATGTGCCTTTGAGTTTACTTATGGCTCGAGGATCTCATGCTTACGGCCTTAGTCAGGAAAAAGAAAACTTTAAATTCCGTGTTGGTGGAATGATGACTACTTTTACGGTGATACTTTTGTGCTCAGGCGTTCTGGTGTTTTCTTATTTTTTTGGCAGCGTGAAATAAAACTCGCTTCCTTTTCCAGAGGCCGACGTGACTCCTATTTTTCCATGATGGGAATCAATTAAAGTTTTTGAAATATACAAACCAAGGCCCAAGCCACTTCGGTTTTTATTACCGATCTGTGCAAATCGATCAAAGATATGACTCTTTTGATCCTCGGGAATTCCGGGACCCGTGTCCTTGATAGTTACTTTAATTTCATCTTGATTTTCTTCAGTGGTTAAAGTCACCGACCCTTTTTCAGGTGTAAACTTAAGCGCGTTGCCGATTAAATTTGATAAAACCTGAGTCACCCTATCTTTATCACAATTGATTAAGGTATCGTTTTTTATGATATTAGATTTTAATTCAATTTTTTTAGCGGCGGCCGCATGATCGTAGCTTTCAACAACTTCGCTGACAAGCTGACTCACTTTATGAGGAGCCGTATGCAACTGAATCTTGCCCCCGACAATTCGTTCCATATCTAACAGGTCGCTGATCAGTCGTAGCGATGTTTTGGCATTTCGCTGAATTAATTCTAAGCAGCGCTTTGTATCTTCTCCAGCTTGAGTCATCGACGAGTCTTCAAGAAGCAGTTCAGAGGCAGATAAGATGGCGCCAATGGGATTTTTTAAATCGTGACTGACAATTGCTACGAATTCTTCCCGAGTTGTCAGGGCTGATTTAGTGCTTAAATGAGCGGTTTTTTCAGCGGTTAATAATATTTCTGAAAGATTATATTCACGATCGGTTTCTGCTCGTTCCGTGGAAAGATTTTTGTCAGTCGTCTGTCTTTCTAAACTGACTAGTTGAACAATCAGTTTTTCTTTTGCGGTGCGCTCCTGATCAATAGCTAAGTCATTTTTTGAGCGCTCTTTTTGAATGGCACTATCTTCTAACTTTCTGTCGTTTTGTACCTGAGCTTCGTCTGAGTTTGGAATATCTTTTCTGCCGTCTGCGGCAGATCGCCGATTCAATCTTGCTTTATCCGCTTCAAGTCGATTTTTCTTAACGGCATTATCAGTTTCTGATTCTGCACTTTGTTTATAGGCTTCAAAGGACTCATCCGTTTTTCCACGCTCAGTGCTAAGGCTTGTATCGGTCTGGGCCCGCTCTTTTTTTAAAGGTGGATAAGCTTGATTTTTTTGCAAGGGAATCTCCTAATATGATCGTCTTTGAAGGGCACCAGGATTATACCACAATAAAGTCCTCAAAGTTTAATTAGCGCACTGGGACGATCCAT
The DNA here is from genome assembly GCA_043780105.1 of Pseudobdellovibrionaceae bacterium. GTDB lineage: Bacteria > Bdellovibrionota > Bdellovibrionia > Bdellovibrionales > Bdellovibrionaceae > JAYWDA01. The sequence continues at coordinate 1,814 of JAYWDA010000333.1, forward strand.
CTCGGCGGAGGCATTATTAGTGATGCCCGCGATGAGTCATTCTACGAAAACGATGTAAAAATGCCCAATAAAATTCATATTTATGGAGGACATTTTATAATACGGGTCCATATTAAGGAGCACGCAAATGAAAAATGATCTTACCATAGATCCGCAGTTGGATCTTATTTTTGAAAGAACAACGACAATCCCCATTGAAAAATTATGGCGCGCGTGGACGGATCCCAAAATATTAGTAAACTGGTTTTGCCCCAAGCCATGGAAAGTCACAGAATGTCGAATTGACCTTCGACCCGGCGGAGAATTTTATACCGTGATGCAAGGGCCTGATCAGCAATCAGTCCCAAATCAAGGTTGCTATTTAGATATTCAAGAAAATAAAAAACTTGTTTGGACCAATATCATGTCCAAAGGATTCCGCCCGACAGCTTTGTCAACCATGGGATTTTGGATTGTGGGAACAGTTCTTTTGTCAAAGACAAATCAAGGAAACTTATATCAAGCCATCGTTAGGCATGCTGATATTGAAAGTCGAAAGAAGCATGAAGCAATGGGCTTTCAAGAAGGCTGGGGCATGGCTTTCCAACAACTTGTGGAGATGGAAAAGAATTTATGAAAATAAAAATACTGCTAATTTTTGTTGGGCTTATTGTTGGACTAGCTGCTTATGTGGCCGCTCAACCGTCTGAGATGTCAATCACCCGCGAGTTATTTATTAAAGCAACCCCGGAATTATTATTTCCATGGATCAATAATTCGAAAAAATCCAATGAATGGATGCCCTGGAAAACGATCGATCCTGTTCTTGAAATGAATTATGCAGGCCCGGAAGAAGGCGTAGGCTCGATATCCAAGTGGGATAGCAAAGGCCAGATGGGAACCGGTCAAGCAGAAATTATTGAAAGCATTCCCAATCAGTTGGTGAAAACTCAGTTAACCTATACGAAACCCATGCAGATGTCTCAACTGGCAGAGGTTTCTTTACATCCGAAAGAGGATGGAACACTTGTTCGGTGGTCCGTCAGTGGAAAAAATGGTTATGTTGGAAAATTATTTGGTGTCTTTATGAATATGGATAAGTTGATTGGAAGCCAATTCGAAATGGGCCTAGCAAGTTTAAAAAGTTTGGCCGAGAAAAATTAATCCACAGATGGGTCTTGATCTTAAAATTTCCCGAATTCTACATGCTGGCTTTTTATTTGAATGTGATGGAACCAGTATTTTATTCGATCCCATTTTTGAAAACCCTTTCAGTCGAAATTGCTATGCCTACCCGAGTGTTCAATTTGATCACAAAAAAATAGAAAATCTTCAAATATCGGCAATTTTTATTTCCCATTTTCATGACGATCACTGCTCATTTGCCAGTCTGAATTTTTTAGATCGCAAGACACCTATTTATATTTATTGCGCCTTTGACGAGCTGTTTGGTTGGGTTAAGGAATTGGGTTTTTCGAACGTTTATTCCCTTGAAATAGATAAGGCCGTTGAAATTCAAAACTTTCAAATTATTCCGCGCCAAGCCTTAGACGCTGATGTTGATTCAATATTTCAAATTAAAGTGGCTGGGCTAAATATTTTAAATGTTGTCGATTCTTGGATAGATGATTCGACTTTGACGGCGCTTGCTAACGACGGGCCTTGGGACATGGTTCTGTGGCCCTTTCAAACAATGCGTGAAATAGAAGTGCTTTCCCCCCTAAGAGCGAGTCCTGCAAACCGGGATTTGCCCGTTGAGTGGTTTCAGCAATTAAAAGTTTTAAATCCTAGATATGTCGTACCAAGTTCTTGTCAATTTATTCTGGAAAGTTGGTCATGGTATAATTATTCATTTTTTCCGATTTCATATAAGAAATTTAAAACAGATATCGAACAAGAACTTCCTGGAGCAAAGGTTGTAAGATTAAATCCATCTGTTTCAGTGTTACTCAATAAAACCACGTTAAGCCCATTGCCGCCACTTCCCTGGATTGAGCCTATTGGCGAGCAAAACGTTGATTATGAATACAGAAGTGACTTGCCAGTACCAAGTACCGCAGAAATTTCTAAAAAATTTTCAGCTTTGTCAGAAGATCAAATTGAAATAGTTTTTAAGTATTGCCGGACAGGACTGCTAGAAAAATATTGTTCTTCAGCAGCTTCGGAGGAAATCTACTTCAAAACAAAAAGGCTTTGGCGCTTATCTGTTTATGATCATCTCGGCACGGTCACGCATTTCTTCTACCATATTGAAAATAACACGATTCGTGGATTAATTCAGCCGATGGAACCTTTGGCGTGGACGACAGAGGTTCCAATTCGTAAACTGTATGCCGCCCTAGAACATGGAGAATCCTTATCTTCGATGTACTTACGAATTAACGACGTCCAATTCGATCCCACTATTGAAAAAGAAATTGTCGACGTTGATATTATCGAAGATCCTTTAGTGCGCAGTCTTTTTAGCGGCCAGTTCGGTGCGTATCAATTAGCGCAGCTGAAGGAAATAAAGGAAAAATTAGTTTGAGACAAGAGGCCCAAATAACCAAAGCAGAAATATCAGTGGCATTTGAAGATTGCCTAGAAAAATTTATTTTGGAAAAAAGGGCTCATGTAAAACCATTTGTCGCCGATCATTTTTCATGCAAACAAACCCTATTTATTCAAAAAAAGACATTTTTAATTGATCTAGTTTCGAATCCGATCAACGCAATCTGGTCTTTTTTATATTTAGCGATTAAAAAAATAATCGAGATCTTGGAAAAAATAGGATGGACTTCTTTAGGCGCATTATTCTTAAAAATTCCAAAAGGAATTAAAACCGGATATCAAAAAAAGATCGAGCGAACAGTTGCTTTGGAATTTTTAGACTGGAACCCAGACTCAAAGAAAACAGATCATGGCTTATTAACTTTGATCAAGCACAACTCAGTTCTATCCACATTGATGGATTCAAAGAATCATCAAATATTTTCAATGACCGAAGATCTTCGGGACGTCCTGGACCGCTATTCTGCAGGCCGGGCCCTGATTTCTGATTTATCAGGATCCGTCCTTACGTTATTAGTGGGATGGATTTATTTCGGTGATAAAACTTTGGGTCTTTTGGGTTTAGGGAATCGAATTGCAGGTCGCTTAGCTCAAGACAGGGCCGCCGATAAATTTTTTCTTGGAAAGGGATTGGGTTCTAGCTTTTACAAGATGTTTCCGCCGCATCCTTCACGGTATCAAATTGTGTTAGCCACATTATTTGTTGGTTTGATGTTAACTATATTCAGCCTGATCACCACGGCTTTAAGTGATCCCTGTTTAAAAAAAATGGGCCTTCAGGAAAAAAAACTTGAAGCCTTTCTTGATGATTTAGAAACGATCCTTTCAATTCAATTTAAGCGAAAATTAAAAGAGATGTTTAAATAAATAAAATGGCTATTAGGTAAATACCTTTTACGAGGCTCGGACAGCTATTCTATTAGCAGGCCTTCCTGCAAAAGAAAGAAGGCAGCCTGTAGTTTGCAAAACTCCTGTTCACTAACCGGAGGAAAAAATGTATTTAAAAAATGTATTTCGTAAAAAATCAACTCAGATTCTTCTTATTTTAGGATTAAGCAGCCTAGTTGCGTGTAGTCCTAGTCATCAGGCAAGTCCAAATTTAGATACTGGTTCAGACGCCATCACACGAGGCCATGCTCTAAAGGCAAATAGCAATTTAAGTCATTTTATTGTCGCAGTGATTGCAGAGCAAACGGAGGGAGAAGCCCTCTGCACGGGTTCAATTCTTTCCGAGAACTCGATTTTAACGGCTGCTCACTGTGTAGATGGTGAACCCACAAAGGTTCAAATTGTATTTGCAAATAATATTAGAAAAACACAAGCCGCCTTCACCAGAATAGCTACGGCAATCTATCAAAATCCATCCTGGCATAACCCAAGTGCTGATGAAAAAGGTGATTTAGCGATTATAAAATTCTCCGGAGGTCTTCCAAAAGGATTTTTGCCAGTGAAATTAGCCAGCGACGATTTTGAATTAAGAAATGATCAAGATGTATTATTTGCGGGCTATGGTGTAACTAACGGAACAAAAGATATTGGCGCAGGTCTGCTAAGAATGACAAAAACCAAAGTGATAGGTCAGCAATCTAAGACAGAAGTGATCACAAACGGACGTGAAACTAGCGTTTGCTTTGGAGATTCAGGTGGTCCTGGATTTGTATTTACAAAAAACGAATTTATTCAGTGGGGAGTGGCAAGTTCTGTTTTAAACCAAGCCTGCAATAAAGCTTCGATTCATACTTCCGTTATGGATTACAAATCTTGGATCCAAGCTACCATGTTACGATAAAACTGATTTTGAAGAATGGAAGGGGATTTGAATAGCTGAGGTCCCTTCGCAGATAATTAATGGGCAAAGCCCATTATAATATCAGCCACTTCTTTTGGTTTTGATAACATTGGCAAATGACCCGACTGAATAGTTTCAGAGCCGGCTAGTGTAAGTCGGTCAGAGAGCTTCTTTTGATACTCTGGCGTGATCACTTGATCCCGGCTTGTAAAAACGTAGTATTTTGGAATCGCATTAAAAGTTTCATTTTTAAATTCGATCACATCACCTAGGTTTAGCATTGATTCTGGAAAAACAGCCGGCAATGAAGCTTCATTTTTTGAAACTTCTGGATCCATCCCGTTTAAAAATTTAACTTTTAATTTTGGACTGACGCGATCTTTTCCTACTTCAACAATCGACATATATAATTTTTGATATCTTTTCTGGGCAAACGCCAGTCATTTCATTGGCTGTCGATCCACCGAAACTGTGAGCGACGACGACGGTTGGAACACCTAATTTCTGACAAGCCATTTCTGCAATTTGTTTTAAGTGGAGTGGCTGATTGGCATCACGACCTAACCGTGGATGTGCCAACACGGCAAAATGAGCTTGATCCAAATTCTTAATCATCTCACCCCAGCTTGTTTCATCAAGATGCGACCCAGAGATAAGAATTAAATTAACCTTTTGCTGCTTGGCATAATTCTGTGAGGCACATGAAGCAGAAATTAAAATTGCAATCAAACTTAAGATTCTAAAATATATTTTCATTGAAATTTATCCTTTACCCTGGTCATTGTATATCTCAGGGCAAGGCTACTACATTGATCACAAAAAAATTAGAGAAAAAATTTATTCTACTGATGTCATTTGCCGTCGGCGTTATGGCGGCAAATATTTATTATGCTCAGCCGATCCTATCTTTAATTGCGCAATCACTTGAACTTCGTCCCGATGCCGCGGGACTTATCATGACACTGACTCAAATTGGTTAT
>JAYWDA010000334.1:0-2855 GCA_043780105.1 Pseudobdellovibrionaceae bacterium
CGCGTGGGGGGTTAGAAGTTGATTTTGTAGTTGATATTGATGGTAAAAAAACAGCTATAGAGTGCAAGTCATCTCAGTCAGTTTCTAGTTCAGAATTAAATGCCATAAAAAAAATGGATACTTATTATCCGAAAATAAAAAAAATGGTTATTTATAGAGGCTTGCGCGAGCTAAAAGATGGTGACGTTTGGATCTTACCACTGCCAAAAGCATTACAAGTTCTAGGCTTATAATATTTTCAGTAATTGACCTGTGCGGCACGCCCTTGACAGGCTTTAGGGGCCACATCATATTGCTTAAACCATGGCAAGCCCGCGCGATTTTTACGATATACTCGGAGTCTCTAAAGACGCCGATCAAGACACCATTAAAAAAGCTTATCGAAAGCTTGCGATGCAATTTCATCCAGATAAAAATCCTGATAATCCGGAAGCCTTAGAAAAATTTAAAGAGTGTGCGGGTGCCTACGAAGTTTTGGGCGATGCCCAGAAGCGCGCTCAGTACGACCGTTTTGGTCCCGATGCTTTTCGGGGCGGTCGAAGTGGCGGCGGTGGATTTCAAAATGCCGAAGATATTTTTTCAAATTTCGGCGATATTTTTGGAGACCTTTTTGGGGGTGGCGGTGGACAAAGTCGTCAACGTCGAAATCGCACGGATCCGCGCCGTGGGGCAGACTTAAGATATTTAACCGAAGTAACATTACAAGAAGTTTTAAAGGGCGTTGAAAAAGAGCTGCAATTTGACTGCGAAGAAGGCTGCGGCGAATGCAAAGGTTCGGGTTCAGAAAAGGGCACTAAGCCCACAACTTGCTCAACTTGCGGAGGCTCAGGCCAAGTCGTATCACGGCAGGGGTTTTTTGCCATGGCCAGCACCTGTCCCGGTTGCCGAGGGCAGGGCAGTCAGGTCAAAGATCCGTGCAAAAAATGTCGCGGTGAAGGTCGCGTGCAAGCCCATCGCAGTTTAAAAGTTAGTATCCCAGCTGGTGTTGATACCGGCACAAGATTGCGCGTCACCGGCGAAGGTGAAGGCGGCTATAACGGCGGCCCTGGTGGCGATTTATACGTCGAAGTGCGAGTCGCTGAGGATGAGCGTTTTGAAAGACGCGATGAAGATTTATTTTCTATTTTACAAGTTTCGTACCTGCAACTTCTTTTGGGGGCTGAATTAAAAGCAGAAACACTTGACGGTGATAAGAAAATTGAAATTCCCAAAGGCACAAAGCCCGGTGATACAGTCAAACTTTCCGGCCAAGGATTACCGTCTTTGCGGGGACGCCGCAGGGGTGATATTCATTACCAAGTGATGGTCGAATTTCCTGATAAAATTAGTAAAGAGGAAGAAAAAATCCTGCGACAGTTAGCTGATTTACAAAAAATTCCCGTCGCTGAGGCGTCGACTTTGTTTGGCAGGAAAAAATGAGTGAAGATTCATCTTTACAGGCACCGGATGTTTTAAAATCTGCACTGGAGCTTGCGCAGATTATAAAAAAAGATTCCGAGGCTTTAGATACTGAAACTTGGTCCCGAGGCGATCAGTTTTTAAATATTGCCAATGATCCTACTTTTGGAAAAAAAATAATCGGCCTTTCTGAGCTAAAAATTTCGATTATAAAAGAAGCCATCGAGGATCTGGCCAATCGTGGGCAAGTTTTAGGGGAAGCTTTTATTGGCCTGACTTACTTTGAAAATGAAGCTCAGACTTTTATCTGTCAAAATCACGAAATTCCCTTGGGGAAAGTGGTTTTTAAAATTGGAATTCGAGATATTGAGGCTTTCCTACAATGGCGCCAAGGTGCTGTAGGTAAGGTTTCCGCGGATGATATGAATGCAGGCATTTACCGGTTGGCTGCTTTATGGGCTGAATTGCTGTAAGCTAAGATATCGAAATCACTAAGATAAAATAAATGTAAAAAACATTTCCTGGGCGCCTTGACGAAGTTCGCTTTAGCCTCAAATTACAGAGGTGAAGACCAGTTTACTTTAACAGTATTTCAGTTATGAGAAGGAGTCAGGAATGGGAAAAATTATCGGTATTGATTTAGGAACCACAAATTCGGTGGTTGCTATCATGGAAGGCGGCGAGCCTAAAGTACTTGTGAATGAAGAAGGCGCTAGGACAACGCCATCAGTTGTTGCCTTCACTAAAGACGGCGAGCGTTTAGTCGGTCAAATTGCAAAACGCCAAGCTGTGACAAATCCAGAAAACACTATTTTTTCTTCAAAAAGATTTATCGGTCGCCGATTTAACGAAATCACAGAAGAAACAAAATTGGTTCCTTACTCAGTCGCCGAAAAAGGCAATGATATTGCTTTTAAAGTGCGCGATAAGCTAGTTTCTCCAGAAGAAATCGCAGCCGCGGTTTTAGGAAAACTTAAAAAAGTGGCTGAAGATTACCTAGGCCATGAAGTGACTGAAGCTGTTGTTACAGTGCCGGCTTACTTTAACGATTCCCAACGTCAAGCGACGAAAGATGCCGGTAAAATTGCAGGTCTTGAAATTAAACGGATTATTAATGAGCCAACAGCTGCGGCTTTGGCTTACGGTTTAGATAAAAAGAAAAATCAAAAAATTGTGATCTATGACTTCGGTGGCGGTACATTTGATATCTCTATCCTTGAAGTGGGTGACGGTGTTGTTGAAGTTAAATCAACCAACGGTGACACTCACTTAGGTGGTGATAATTTTGACACTCGTATTTTAGAGTGGATGATCACTGAATTTAAAAAAGACCAGGGCATCGATCTTAAGTCTGACAAGATGGCTTTACAGCGTCTTAAAGAAGCAGCTGAAAAAGCAAAAATTGAACTTTCAAACTCCCAGGAAACTGAAATCAATTTGCCATTCGTAACAGCTGA
>JAYWDA010000335.1:0-2084 GCA_043780105.1 Pseudobdellovibrionaceae bacterium
TTTCACTTAACTGAGAGCTTTCTGCTTTTAAGGCCACTAAATTTTCTTTTTCAACTTCTAAGCGCATGACTGACAAGGGCGTCTTCAATTCATGCGCCAGGGCATACACCCAAAGGCGTGACAGCCGATGATTTAAGTTCACCCGGTCAATCAATAAATTAATTTGCGAGATCAGTTGCCCGAATTCCTCCTGCGCCGAAGTCAACCCCGTCAGCAGGATTGAGGTCGGCACCCTATCCAAAATTGGCTGGATTTTTGCTTTTTCAGAGACAGAAGTTAAGAAGCTTTTTAGCTGCGAAATAGGCTTTAATAAAAAGGATGTTAAGATAAAACTGATAACAGAGCCAAGCGACAAAATTAAAATCAAAAACATAAATGAATATTTTGAAAAATAATTGGGACTGACTAAATCTTCATCATAAACAAGTCCCACTTGCAGAGTCCGGTCGGGATATCTTGGTAATTGTAAATTTAAAATTCGAATATAGTCCAAGCGCTTCCGCAGTTCGATCCACTTTGGCGTTTGCGGAATTGACGTTAATCCCAAAAGGTTAACGTTGGGACTTTGATAAATCACATGCCCCTGTTCATCCCTGATGATAAAAAACTTTCCAATTCGGTTTTCGCCCAGCTCTTCAGAAATAATGGCCTCAGCATTGGCTAAATCTATTTTTTCTAAGTCTCCAAGTTTTGAGCTGACTAAAATCGTTGCTGCCTGCCTAACTTCTCGGTCGATCGACTCCAACCTGTCATTGCGCAAAAATAAGGTATGTAGAACAATAGAAAGGCTTGAAGAAATGCAGAGAAGCGACAGAATGACCAAAAAATATCTAAGCCTCAAGCCAGTACCCGACGCTTCTTGTGTTTTTAATCTCGACCTGGGTGCCCAGCTCAAAAAGTCGTTTTCGAAGATTTGTTATTGTGGCCTCAACCACATTGGTCTCGACCTCAAGATTTTGTTGCCCCCACACATAATCCAAAAGATCCCTTTTACTCCATACGCGCCCCACCTCGCGACAGAGAATTCTTAATAAAAGAAATTCTTTCGCTGGTAAAGTTTGTCTGGTTTCGCCGTAAGAAATAGTTCGGGCCACAGAATCCAAAATAAGTTCGCCGACCTGTAAATAATCACTGGAGCCTGAAGCTGTTCTTCGAATAAGTGATTTTAACCGGGCCACAAGTTCAGAAGTAGAAAAGGGTTTTCCAAGATAATCATCGGCTCCCATATTAATTAGATCAGAACGTTCATTTGGGGTGCTGATCGCAGATAAGACAAGGATCGGAATTTGCGGCCATTTGGCACGGATCTTTGGAAGCCAAGCCTTGGCATCGATATTTCCAATCAAACGATCCAAAAGAATCACCTCAAAGAATGTTGTTCCTTTTAGCTCATTTTCAAATTGCTCTTTGTTTTCGGCAAGCCGGGCATTAAAGCCTTGCGCCGCAAGATTTTTTGTCAGGTGACTTGATAGCCTTTGATCGTCTTCGATGATGAGGATTTCCACACCCAAACTCCTATCCCAAGCGCGAAGTAAGGTCATGGAAATATCGCATCGCATTGCTTCCTCAAAGAAATTTTATGTTCCCTCTAAGCTTCCGAGGGGCCTCTGGTCCTAAAATCTTCTGGCAATACACAGACTGGAAGCCGAATGATTTTTCGTTGGGGCCTATGGGCCACCTTTTTTTTGGGGCTCATTACAAATATTCATCGTCATGGCGGTGGTTTAAAAATAGATGTCAGCCCTCAGGGAATTTTTTTCGTTTTCACCTCCTTGCTAGCGGTGATATCTTTTGTGATTTTTATTGAGGTCGCTTGCCAGGGTCGCTTACAGCGAGCCGTCAGCGCTGTTGCTGCTTTGCTTTTTGGTCTTGCTTTTTATTACTGCAAGCGCACGGCTTTTCCATTTTCGTATTCGCTTCTTTATAATAATTTATCTTGGGTTCTTCACCCGGAAGGAATCAAAGTCTTTTTCCAAGTGGCCCATTCTACTTTTTTTGCTTCGGACTTTTTTTGGTCCTTTTTATTTTCAATCCTGGTTTGGCTCAGCTTTAAAAAAAGACTCTACGACCCGCCGAAACTTTTC
>JAYWDA010000336.1:0-8005 GCA_043780105.1 Pseudobdellovibrionaceae bacterium
TTAACCAAGACCTCAACGCCGCAGCTGCATTCGATGAAGCTGCCATTGAACCCTCGTGATAGAATTGTGATCTGTACGGAAGGGGTTTGGCGCGCTCAAGGCTCACAAAGCCAGCCGTGGGGTGGCGAAAATTTCCGTGATGCTATACGAGAAGCGCCTCGCAGTGGTGTTCATGAACTGCGAAACGAAATACTTTTTCGAGTCGAAAAATTTACCGGCCTTGCTGAGCCCGAAAAAGATCAGACAGTGATCGTGACAGAAGTTAAAGATCGAGTTATTAAGCTTGCAAAAGGTTAAAATAAAAAAAGTTCCTTGAAAGGACACATCATGGCAGAAGTTCAAATTTATGAGGGGGCTGTCGATAAAGGTCTTGAGGGCGTTGTCGCTTGTACGACAGCTATTTCCTTTATCGTTGGTGATACACTTAATTTTCGAGGATACACGATCGATGACCTGGTCGAAAATTCGACTTTTGAAGAAGTGACCTATCTTTTGTGGAATAATAGATTACCGAAAGTCAGTGAACTTAAAAGTTTCAGTGACGATTTAAATAAGGAAATGATCCTACCGCCTGATTTTATTAAAGTCTTAAAAGACATTCCTACCAATGTTCATCCGATGGCCTGGCTTAGAACAGCTGTTTCTTTGATGGGCCATTGGGATAAGGGCTCTGAAGATATGTCTCCGGAAGCCAATCGTCGCAAAGCTTTGCGGTTAACTGCTAAAATGGGCACATTGGTGTGCGCGTTTGAAGCCATTCGAAATAAGCGGGAACCCACCACTCCACAAGCCGGCAAATCAATGGCTTGGAATTTTATGTACATGCTGAATGGCGGAAAAGAACCTGATGCTGATTTCGTAAAAATCTTCGATACCTGTTTGATTCTGCACGCTGATCACGAACTGAATTGCTCGGCCTTTGCAACTCGCGTGACAGCCTCTTCGCTCAGTGATTTGCACTCGGCGGTGGTTTCCGCTATCGGTGCTTTAAAGGGACCTTTACATGGCGGCGCTAATGAGCAAGTGATGTTATCACTTAAAAAAATTGGCAATATCGAAAATGCTAAAAAATTCGTGATCGATGCGCTGGCTGCCAAAGAAAAAGTCATGGGTATTGGTCACCGAGTTTATAAAAATGGCGATCCACGCGCCCGTATTTTAAGAAAAATTTCTGAAAAGCTGACTAAAAAAATTGGTGAACCCCAATGGTATGAAATGTCGATTCTGATAGACGATACAATGCAAAAAGAAAAAGGCTTAATGCCAAATGTGGATTTTTATTCAGCGACAGTTTATTACAGTATGAAAATACCAATTGATATTTATACGCCGATTTTTGCAGTCTCGCGAATCAGTGGTTGGTGTTCGCATGCGATGGAGCAGTATGCAAATAATAGGATCTATCGACCTCGCGGTCATTGGAAAGGTCCCGAAGGCTTAAAGTGGGCGCCCACTTCCCAACGCGGTTAAAATAAATGGTTAATAACAAAATCCCAGTCTTAAAAACTGGGATTTTTTTTGGAGGAATCTGTGGCCACAGTATTTACTAAAATCCTAAATGGTGAACTTCCCAGTTACAAAATTTATGAAGACAAATTGGTGTTTTCTTTTCTAGCTTTAGACCAAGTCAAATTGGGACACACACTGATCATTCCAAAAACAGAAGTCGATCACTGGATCGACGTCCCAGAAAAAGATTATCTGCACTTGCATCAGATTGCGTTAAAGATTGGTCGGGCGGTCCAAAAAGCGACAGAATGTCGAAAAGTATTTCAAACTGTGATCGGTTTGGAAGTCCCGCACTTTCATTTACATTTAATTCCAGGATGGCAAATGAGCGATCTCAATTTCGCTCATGCCAAGCGACATTCCCAGGATGAAATGAATGAGATTCAGAAAAAAATAATTCAACATCTTTAATTTTTTTCTTTCGAAATTATTTCCAAGAAGTTATTATTAGGATAAGTCGTTCTGACGGCTGGGAAAGAGGTGGTGCTTATGGTAAAACCATGTGACAGTACCGAGGCGGAGGGAATGACTTCATAGTCATTGCAACTTCGCCAAAGTCCGGGCGGTAAAGCACCACTTTTTAGTCAGTGTCGTAAGACTGGGCTTAAAAAAAGGACTTTCACCGCCCTTTTTTTTATCTGCCCTTGAACTCTCGCGTTGGCTAGTGGTAACACCAAGTCCAATGACTGTGAAGCTGACTCAACTTATCAATGGCCAAGATTCTGAAACTCAAAATTCGGCCGTTCAAAAATTTATTAGTCCCTGGGATCAAACTGTTTTAGCAGAATGGAATCCAGCAGACGAGATGGATGTCATTCGTTGTTTGCAATCCAGCAAAAAATTTCTAAATCTTCCAGCCGCTTGGGCCAAAGAAGATCGTCTAGCTTTACTAGTAAGATTAAAACAAGCCATCGAAAAAAATATCGATGATTGGGCCGCCCAAGAAGCACTTTATCAAGGGCTGCCATTTAACTTTAGTAAGGAAAGCTCATTTCAACACGTCCTTCACTTGATCGATCAAAGCATTCAAGGTTTACAGGAAAAAGTTTCTGATCATTATTTAAATTCACCCAGCGGAGTCGTAGCGATTATTACTTCTTGGAGTTTAAGCTTCAGATTGGTGATGGAAAGTTTAATTCCTGCTTGGGCGGCAGGAAATGCAGTGATCATTAAAGTTTCTTCAAAGTCACCGGTAACAGCCCAAATTTTGAAAGCTTTGGTTTATGAAATTCAACCTCCGGTCGGATCAATTCAAGTTCTTTTGGGAGTGGGTTCAAATGTGGGAGTATTTTTAGCAGCGCACCCTGGAGTTCGCGCAGTTAGTTTTGTCGGAAGAACTAAAAATGCAGAAAGTGTGATCCAAGCAACTGCCCAGCAATTTAAAAAATTAAAAATTCGAGGCTCTGTAAAAAATGCGGCCCTCATTCTTCCTGGCTTTGAATTGGAAGCTGACTGGGATCGAATGATTGAAAGTTTTTTGATCGGACACGGCCAAACCGGCTGGAGTATGAGTCGGTTGCTGACCACCGAAGCGGAAGCCCCAAAAATAGTCGAGCGCCTGAAAGAAAAAATTCTAAAGATAAGGATGGCGCAGTCTATTCACGATCGCAGTCCATGGGGCCCAGGACTGAATCAAATTCTACAGAATGAAACTCTTAAAATAGCGCATGAAGAGCACGCGCAAAGTTTTGCGCCGGATTCAAAGGGCATTCAATTTCTGCTGAACCTTCCCAATTGTTCTAATCTTCAGCAAGACGAATTGCTAGTTCCCGTGTTTCCGATCGTCACCGTAAAATATCTGCACGAGCTTGCGAAGTGGGCCAATAATACGTCCTACGGAAACTTAGCGGTATTATGGGGCGATGAAGAGAAAGCTCGAAAAATCGCCGAAAAATTAGAGTACGGAGCTTTATGGCTGAATCATTGGATGAGGCCGGAAGATAAAAGCCCTTGGGGCCTTAAACAATCGGCCTTTGGTATTTCAGATGATCAGGCCGAAGGTCCGTTCTTTTCCGATAAAAAATTGACGCTTTAGCAGTCAAAGAACTGATGATTTAATTCAGTGTATAAATTTTGGCGCGAGTTCGCATATCACATTCAGTGCAATAAGCCTCTTCTTTGATCGAACTAGTTTCAGTCATAAAGACATGCCGAAGTTCTAGAGTAGTTCCACAAAGTGCACAGTTATTCTGGGCAGTTACGAAGTCGCTTTGATCTTCGCTGTCTATTTGTTCAAAGGAAGTTGTGTTCTTAAGATCCATTGCGCGTTTTTCCATTTGCTTCTCCAAGCCCAAATTTTTCAGTCGATACTTAGTTCCATTGCAAGCACCATTCCGCAACTAAAGGCCAGGCGGACTAACGTCCGGATTCAGAATCTGAAGATCAGCAATAAAAATCGCTGCCTTGGTGCCTGATTCGCATCGGTGCTTAGGGATAAAAAAACAGGAGAACTTATGAAATTAAAACTTTGGTCCAGAATCGCAAGCAGTCTGATCGTATTAACCCTTTGTTCATGCATGAAAATAAAACCGAAAGGGGACGGTGCTGAGGCAAGCCCCGAAGTCCAAGTCACCTCGGTCTATCAAAAAGTCATTGCCAGCTTTTTATCGACCGGCCCTAATGTTTATCAGGTTAAATTTGAATTTCGCTCAGCTCCCGGCACCATTGGGGTCGTAAAAACGATGAATGGCAATAAGACTTCAGAATGGGTCCAATTAAACAACCAAATTTGGATCGACGAAAAAGTAAAGTCGGGCGCTGAAATTCATTATGAATTTAGCATTAATAAAGATAGTCGCAGTATTCCCTTTGATGAAATTAATTTAGTCATTCCAAAAGATTTAGTGATTGATCAAGCCATGGATTTTTCTCAAAAAAACTTCAGCCAGCTTTTCACAGAAAATGAGAATGGCTTTGTCCTAAAACAATTCGCTAAAATTTATCTCACAGCCCAAGGGTCAATCACCCTTGACGGCAGATCTTTGCAAATAGAAGCAGAAGAAATTCATTCAGAAAATGGATTGATTCGCAGTTTTCCAATGGGCGCAAAGGCGGACAAGGGCAAGGGCGGTCGCTCGGGTGGAGTTATTGAAATTAAAGCAGGCAAAGCAACAGGTCATTTGCGAGTCGAAATGCGCGGCCAAAACGGCGGCGATGGTCCTCCCGCAAAAACGCCCGATGCAAAGCTAAAGGGAGCCGCAGGCGATGCCGGTGATGCAGGGACTGCGGGCGGCATCATTGGCACAGAAGGAATGACGACTATAATGAGTTGTGCAAAGCAGCCTGGTCACGGACAACCTGGATATAAGGGAAAGCAAGGTTATCCTGGGAATGATGGACAGCGTGGTGGTGCTTCGGGACTTCTTTCAGTGCAGATTATAAAAGATGAAGGCTTTACACTTTTAGCAACCTCCGAAGTTGGTCAGGGTGGTGCCGGTGCTAGTGGCGGAGAGGGCGGTGAAGGTGGAGATGGCGGACGACCTGGAGCCCTTCCTCTAGCGAGGGGCATTATCACTTTTATCTGTGATCAGTTCCCAGGTCCCAAAGGAGCAAGAGGAGACTTAGGAAGATCTGGAGAACCAGGTCCGCTGGGAGATTTGCAATCAGTTTGTGAAAGCAAAAATCTACAACCGGCTGTTTGTTCTCACTAAGCCAAATCTTTGTAGTTAGTAGCGATTCGCTGTTCGGCTTCGAATTTTTCTAATCCGAGGTCGATCAGCTGAGTGATTAAGGATTTATAACCAATCCCAGAAGCTTCCCACATTTTTGGATACATGGAAATTGAAGTGAAGCCCGGCAAAGTATTCAATTCATTAACAAACACTTCGCCATCTTTTTTTCGAACAAAGAAATCAACCCGAGTCAGGCCTTCACATAAAAACACTTCAAAAACTTTGACAGCCATGTCTTGAAGTTTTTTTGCTGTTTCCGCAGGAAGTTCAGCTGGAATTTTTAAGATGGCGCCATTATCATCCAAATATTTAGCTTCGTAAGAGTAAAATTCATGCTGAGGAATAATTTCTCCAGGCACTGAAGCCTTGGCATTATAATAATGGCCTAAGACCGAGCATTCAACTTCGCGGCCATCAATAAATTCTTCTGCTAAAACCTTGGTATCATACAAGAAGGAATCTTTTAGTTTCTTGTTATAATCGTCAGCGGTTTTAATTTTATGCACGCCTACCGAGGAACCTGCATTGGCGGGCTTAATAAAAAAAGGTGAGCCTAATTTTTTAACCAACTCTTCGTAAGAATATTTTCTTTGCTCAGATAAAAGAATATATTTTGAAGCAGGAATTTGAGCTTGCTCAAGCAGGCGCTTCATCACTTCTTTGTCCATACCCGCAGCAGACGCAAAAACGTCGCAGCCGATCAAGGGTAAGCCCATCATCCGAATAAGACCCTGAATGGTGCCATCTTCGCCGAAGCTTCCGTGCATAATCGGGAAAACAGCATCCACTGAAATTTTTTGCGACGAATTTAAAAGATAAAGGCAGGCTTGGCCATCAATCACGACGAAACAGGCAACCTCAGCGCCGGGAAGTTTATTTTTATCGGATAAAAATTTGACCTCTTTGATCGCTGATAATTCAGAAAAATGATACCAGGTTCCTTCTTTACTGATGCCGATAAGAACAGGTTCAAATCTGGAAGAGTCCAAAGCTTCGATCACATTTTTTACGGATCTAATTGAAATTTCATGTTCAGGAGATTTGCCGCCGCAAATAATTGCAATTTTCTTTTTCATCAGAGGGCCTCATTCAGTGTATTTACTTTAATAGATTTAATTCTAAGCGTCGCTAGGACATTTCTACAAGTTCTTTAGCTAGGCCCGAGAGGCCCTTGAAAACTTCGTGAGGAAGAGCTTCATACATATAAGCTGGCGAGGTGATAACTTTTGTCAGGCGGTCTGTGACATAATCATTCACAGGGCAATCAATATGATGCGCGCCCGTTTTATTGATCTCGCGCGCGGCTTCTGGGTTATTTCCGATGGTCAGTTCAGCCCCTTCCATTCCTAAAACTTTAGCGATAAGGACAGGAGAAATACAGGCCGCACCAATCGGCTTACTTTGCTGGTAAAATTCCTTAATGATCTGAGCGACCAAAGGCAAAACTTGGCAAGAGGCTCCCTTTGTGGCCCAATCTGACAAATTTTTAATCGCCCCTAAGCCGCCAGAAAAAGCCAAGCCATCATAATCTTTGGATTTCAATTCTGTTAAATCCTGAATTTTTCCACGAGCGATTCTTGCAGCCTCGATAAGGACATTTCTCTTTTCAGAAGTTTTTTTTCCGGTGATATGATCAAACACATCGAATTCTAAATTGGGCGCAAAGCAACTGACCGCGGCGCCATGCTGATGGAGGGCGATCAATAAACTAACAGATTCGGTGATCTCTGATCCATCCCTGTGGCCGCAGCCAGAAAGGATCAAGGCAATTTTTTTCATCGAGGTGTGCCGCGCTCAAATCGAGTGACGTCTGTACAAACTGTCGCAACATAAGGAGTGTCTTGATATTTTCCTAAGCCTTGAAAACACAATGATGTCAGACGGGATAGGTAGGGAACATCCGGGCTGGTTTGAACATGAATCAGAGTTTTCATTCGCACCCGAGTGCCATTCTGTTCATCGTTCACTTCGCTGACTAAATCATAAGCCACGTGCCTGACGTTCATTTGGCAGTTAGCTAGGCCACCGCAGCCAGTTTCTTTTTGCAAGAACACTGGTGCAGGCTCAACGGATGTCCACGTTCTTAAGTTGTAGCATGTAGGGTTCCATCCCGAAACAGGGTCAGGTCGGCAAGCAAGTAAATAAGTTAGCATATTATGAACACTTAAATTGGGAGCTTCGCCACTGAGGGCATGAACATCAGACAGGGACTCAAAAAATTTCTGCGGTGAAAAGGAAGAAAGAGTCGCTGTATTGACAGCAGTATATTTCGGAAATAAATAGCCATGCTCAGTGACGATAGGTTTTTGATTATTGCCATCTGATGCCACAGCCGTGACGATCGCAATACGATATTCGTTAGCGGGTTTTCCTGATTCATCAACGGAGTCTAAAACGGCGTGCATCTTCATTGATTGTTGCTCGTATTCCCGCTGAGTCGTACCAATGATCGCAACAGTTTTAGATAAAGAAACCACTTCGTTCACATTGATTTCGGCCCCATCAAAATGATCTTTAAAGTCATGACTTTGTAGATCCTCGCCCCAAGCCCAGACAAATTTTGCGCGAATTTCTTTGGCCGAGGCCTGAGCTCCGTCATCATTTTTTAGATCTGGGATTTTAAGGCAGCTGGTCAATGAAAACGCGGCAAAAATAAGTGCCCATCTTAACATCATACAGAATCCCATCCCCAAAGCCAAAAAGGCAGAGGCAAAAGTTTAGAAAGTTGATGTCGAGTTTTTTTATTGAGCATTTCTAAGTCGTCAATTTCAACAGGTCCGAAAATCAATCGAGTCATTTCAGCTTCATCGGTCATTGTGAACAGA
>JAYWDA010000337.1:0-5583 GCA_043780105.1 Pseudobdellovibrionaceae bacterium
TTCAAGTGGAATGGCCGCGCAAAGAATGCGCATGAATACCATTTCAAGCAACATCGCAAACATCAATACGACGCAAACTCCTGAAGGCGGCCCCTACCGGCGAAAAGATGTGGTTTTTGAAGCGATGCCCGAAGCCAAGACCTTTGGCGATATTATCATGGCCACAGATCCACGAAACGATATGCAGCGAGTGCAAGTCACTGATGTGATTTCAGACCGGAAAGCGCCGTTGATGAAGTACGAACCGGATCATCCTGATGCAAATCCAGATGGTTACGTCGCTTATCCCAATATTAATCTGATGGAAGAAATGACAAATATGATTCAGGCCAGCCGAGCGTATGAGGCCAATGTATCGACTATGCAGGCTCAAAAAGATTTATCCTTAAGCGCTTTAGAGATTGGTCGATAAGGTCCTGTTTCATAATGAGAACAGCTAGAAGCTAGGAATTAACAGTAGGTTAGAGTAAAATATTAGAGGAAGGTTCGGTGTAGCCATGGATGGTTTTACTGTTGGAAAAGCGGATCGATTTTTACAAACGGGTGCCATCGGCGACTCGAAATCTATCAGCATTCAAAAGCCTTCTGTCACAGGTGAAGTTGACACATCAAACTCAACAAGTTTTGCAGACACTTTAAAAGAAGCGATGGGCAATGTAAATCAGCTGCAAAAAGCCGCTGATCGTGGAGCTCAGGATTTAGCGACGGGAAAAACAGACAACGTTGCTGATGTGATGATTGCGACTGAAAAAGCGGACATCGCTTTACGTGTCATGGTGCAAGTGCGAAATAAAATTATCGATGCTTACCAAGAAATTATGAAAATGCAGGTTTAAGTGAAAGATATTTGGCTTAAGGCTTATATGGGACTTCAATTTCAGGAGCAAAAGTGAATAAGATTTTTGGTGGATTAGTATTGCAGTTCAGAGAGTTTTTTAAAAATCTTGGTCCCACCAAGAGGCTTTCTGTTATTGCTGTAACGGTGATTGCTGTTGCGGCACTTGCGACCATGACCATCATGGCGACCGGTCGAGATTATGTCCCACTTTTGACCAACGTTCCTTCTGATCAAATCTCTAGCATCATTGCTAAGCTGACTGAAAAAAATATCGCTTTCCAACTGCGCGACGAAGGTAAAACTATCGCCATTCCAAAAGATCTTTTGCATTCAACCCAAATGACTTTGATGTCCGAAATTGGCTCGCCCAAGATGGGGAATATCGGTCTAGAGATTTTTGATAAGCAAGATTTCGGCATTAACTCTTACGCTCAGAAAATTAATTATCAACGCGCTCTTCAAGGTGAACTGATGCGTGCGATCAACACGCTGACTGCGGTAAAGCAGTCAAAAGTGATCTTGGCATTACCAGCCAAAAAAACTTTCTTAGAAGACGGAGCGGCGGCTTCGGCTTCCGTAGTTGTAGAGCTTCATCAAGGCAAAGAGCTATCGGCTGAGCAAGTTCGAGGAATTCGCTACTTGGTCGCCAATGCGGTCGAAGCCATGGATCCGGATCGCGTGACAGTTTTAGATGAACGTGGAAAAGTTCTGACTCGTCAAAGTGATGGGGCCACGGCGGGCTCTTCTGATATTAACGATTTAAAACAAAAAGTAGAATCTGATTTCGAAGCGCGTATTGAGTCCATCCTTTCAAAAGTTGTTGGGCATGCCAAAGTCGTTGCCAAAGTGAATGCAACTTTAAATAACAAAGTTGTTTCTTCTGTGGAAGAGTCTGTGGATCCAGACCGTACTGCGATTCGCGGACAAACAACAGAAGAAGAATCTTTGGACGGAGCTAGAACAAATCCAGCTGGGGTCCCGGGTTCAAGATCAAATCTGCCAGGGGCGGAAGACGCCGGGCAAGTTGGCTTTAAACAAGATGTTAAAAAAGAAATTAAGACAACGAATTACGATGTTCCTAAAACAACTCGTAATATTAAAGAAGCAGCGGGAGCCCTAGAGCGTGTCAGTGTCGCCGTTGTTGTTGACGGAGTTCAAACGAATACGATCAAAGAAGATGGCACGACTGAAACAAAGTGGGCACCACGATCGACTGAAGAATTAGCAAAGTACGAATCTTTGGTTAAAAGTGCCGTGGGCTTTAATGCTGCACGCGGTGACAGTGTAAAAATTGAAAATATCCAATTCCAACCGGAAGATTTCTCTGAGGCTGAGCGCTTACTAACTAATTTAGAACGTAGAAAACTTTTGCATGCATTGTTTAAGTGGGCTCTTTTGGGTTTCAGCTTAGCTTTATTCTTTTTTATTGTGGTACGTCCTTTCATGCAATGGATCACCGACAGCTTCCAGGATTCAGTGGAAGAAATGTTGCCTCGAACCATTGAAGAGCTTGAAGAATTACAATCGGTGGACAGCACTTTACCTGGCATGTCGACAGCCCTACCAATTTTACAAGAATCCGTGGATCCAGAAAAAGCTGAAGCTGAGTTATTAAAAGATCGAATTATGGGCATCATGCAAAAAGACGAAGAGAAGTCTTCGAACGCCTTCGGCATGTGGCTGGTGAGAAAGGATGGACCTTAATGAAAATATTTAAGGCCGAAAACATCGAGTATGAAACATTAAAGGGCTTTGATAAAGCAGCCATCCTTATCAACTATCTGGGCAAAGATGCTTTAAAAAGTTTATTTAAAAATATGGAAGATGGCGACATTCGAAAATTAATTAATTTAATGTCGAAGTATCGCGTTGTTCCCGTGCATGTAACTAAAAAAGTATTAGAAGAATTTTATGAAATGATCAGTGAGACCGAAGATTATATTTTTTCGGAGGCGGTCTCGAACAAAGACTCCATCGTTGATGCTTTAGGAGAAGAACGAGCGCGAGGCATCCTGGGCGGATTAAATATCTCATCGGGTGGCGCAAGATCTTTAGAATCGCTAGAAATGGTCGATGCAAAATCGCTCGCCACATTCTTAGTGAATGAACATCCACAAACTGTCGCGGTGATTTTGGCCCATCTTGAGCCTGAAAAAAAGGGTGAGGTTTTGAAGAGACTGCCTGAGGCTCTTCAAGCTGAAGTGGTTTTAAGGATGGCGAATTTAGATCACGTCGACCCTGAGTTGATTGCAGAAATTGATCGCGTGCTAAAAAATCAATTAGCTAATACTGCAACTGTTGAGCAGGCGTCGCTTGGTGGTGTTCAGCCTGTGGCCGAGATGCTTAACGTCATGGATAAAAATACAGAAACTTCAATCATGTCACGATTAGAAGAAAAAGATCCATTGCTTGCAGAAGAGATTAGAAAATTAATGTTTGTCTTCG
Organism: Pseudobdellovibrionaceae bacterium; assembly: GCA_043780105.1. Classification (GTDB taxonomy): domain Bacteria; phylum Bdellovibrionota; class Bdellovibrionia; order Bdellovibrionales; family Bdellovibrionaceae; genus JAYWDA01. Next base: position 3,284 of record JAYWDA010000337.1, read on the forward strand.
ACGATATTACAAAAATCGACGATCGGGGTATTCAAACTTTACTCAAAGAAATCCCCAACGAAAAACTTTTGCTCGCCCTCAAGACGGCCAGCGAAGATATTCGCGGCAAGATTTTCAAAAATATTTCGGCTCGTGCGGCCGAAATGCTACGGGAAGATTTATCAAACATGGGGCCTTCGCGTCTGTCAGATGTTGAAGGTGCTCAACAGGAAATCGTTAATGCTGCACGCCGATTAGAGGCCGAAGGCAAGATCCTGATCGCAAGAGGTGGCTCAGAGGATGCAATGGTCTAAGAACTTTCTTCGGAAAGATGCAGCGGAAAATAAAGTTCTCGAGTTCGTGCCTCAAAAGTTCGAGCTCGGAACGCCGACTCAGGCTAGGAATTATTTGAATGCGAAAAAGCATGGCTCAGATTTTGAAATGAGCGATGTTCTCCGTATTCAAACAGGAATTGATCAAATTGAAAAGATCAATGAAGAAGAAAAAATTGAAGGCAAAGCTCTTGAAAAGCTGAAAGAGATTCAAGAAAAAGCCTATCAAGAAGCCTATCAATTAGGACTCGATGAAGGAAAGAAAAAAGCCTTCACGGATTTTTCGATTCACATCCAAGAAAATCTAGATCGTTTTGCAGCGGTGATCGGGCAGGTTGAAAAACTGAAAGAAAGTCTTGTCAGTTTCAATGAGGCTCATTTAATAAAGTTGATGTTTCATATGGCATCCCGGTTGGCTCATACACAGCTTGAAAATAACAATCCATTGATTGTTGAGATTATTAAAAACTCCGTCAATTTAGCCCAGGATGAAGAAGAAATTGTTGTGCGCGTCGCAACTGAGCAATTTGATTTCTTAGAGCAACTAAAAACTGAAAACGGCCGCGAGTATGATTTTCTCAAAAAAATCAGGTTAGAGCCTTCAGCAGAAGTCAGGCCCGGGGGTTGCATCGTTGAAACTAATTACGGAGAAGTCGATGCTCGTATAGAACAAAGGACCAAGCAACTTTGGGAAGGCTTAATTGATAATATGCCCAAAGTAAAAAATAAATTGGTTGGTCATGAATAGTCTTTCTCTTAATTTTGATAAATATGAAGAGCTGACTTCAACAGTTCATCTGTCCCATGACAGTGGAAAAGTCACAGAAGTCGTCGGCATGCTCATCCGTGGATATTTGCCGGGGGCTTCCATTGGCAGCGTCGTACAGATTATGCCCAGTGGTCTTGACAGACATTTCTTAGCAGAAGTGGTCGGTTTTAAAGATAAATATGTCTTGATGATGCCGTTGGGCGATATGAAAGGCATTTCTTTAGGCTCAAAAATTATTCTTTCTCGTCAGACCGCCAGCGTTCGGGTTTCTAACGAAATGTTAGGGCGAATTGTTGATGGCTTAGGGCATCCCATTGATGAAAATACTGATATAGAAGATTTTCGCGAAGTTTCTCTTTATAGTGAACCTCGCAATCCACTTTTACGAAGACCTATCCGAGAACCTTTGGATTTGGGAATTCGCTCGATCAATACATCGCTCACAGTAGGTAAGGGCCAACGGGTTTCTATCATGGCGGGCTCGGGTGTTGGTAAGTCAGTTTTATTAGGCATGATTTCTAGATATGCAAAAGCCGATGTGAATGTGATCGCGATGATTGGTGAGCGGGGTCGTGAAGTTCGCGAATTTATTGAAAATGATTTAGGGCCTGAAGGTATGGCCAAGTCCGTGATCGTCTGTGTGACCTCTGATCAAAGTCCGCTCCTTCGAATGCGCGGAGCTTATGTAGCGATGGCGATCGCCGAATTTTTTAGTGCTCAAGGCAAAGATGTTTTATTAACGATGGATTCCATCACGCGATTTGCGATGGCTCAGCGTGAAATTGGTCTTAGCACCGGCGAACCACCTTCATCTAAAGGTTATACTCCAAGTGTGTTTTCGCTTTTGCCAAAACTTTTAGAACGAGCTGGAAATTTTGAAAACGAAGGCAGCATTACAGGTCTTTTCACCACTTTGGTGGAAGGAGACGACATGAATGATCCCATCGGGGATGCTGTGCGATCCATCGTTGATGGACATATTGTACTTTCAAGATCGATGGCGCAAAAAGGACATTTCCCAGCTGTCGATATTTTGCAAAGCTCAAGTCGAGTGATGAAAAGTGTTTCGTCGACGGAACAACTACGCCTTGCTCAACGAATTCGCGAAACTTTAGCGGTCTACAAGGACGCTGAAGATTTAATTAATATTGGCGCTTATAAGCCCGGTTCCAATGCAAAGATTGATAAAGCCGTTAAATTAATTGATGCCGTGAATGATT
>JAYWDA010000338.1:0-5406 GCA_043780105.1 Pseudobdellovibrionaceae bacterium
GTGCGAAAAGTTTTAGCTCGACGTTTCTTCGAACCATCAGGAATGGCAACCACCCTACGCGGAGCCGCAATTTAATGATTCGGTGGATTCGAAGCTGCAATCATTAAATCCGCAATTTGGCGGGAAAACTTAACAGGATCGGTAAGGGTTGAACCTTCCGTTAGTAAGGCTTGCGAATAAAGAATTTCTCCCCACTGACTTTGATCTTCTGCCGACAGGGTCAGCATCCGTTCAAAAACTTTATGTTGGGGATTAATCTCTAAAATCCGTTTGGCATTAGGTGCGCCTGCAGAACCCATTTGGGATAACAGCTTTTGCATATGGGCTGATAAATCTTTTTCATCACTAACCAGGCACACTGGCGTTTCTGTTAAGCGATCTGAGATCACGACATCTTTAACTTCGTTTTTGAGTTTTAACTTCAAGTTTTCTAATAAAGGCTTAAACCGTTCTTCAACAGCTTTTTTCTCTTCCTGAAGTTTTTGTTTTTCTTCTGGCGTATCGATTTCCAGGCCAGATTTTGTGATGGACTGTAGCTTTTTGGCTTTATATTCAGGTAAGCTTTGTGTCAGCCATTCATCGACGGGATCAACAAGTAAGAGAACTTCAAGACCTTTTAGCTTTAGTTTTTCTAAATAGGGGCTGTTTGAAATCTGCGATAAGCTATCGCCGGTCATAAAGTAAATCTCGTTCTGAGTTTCTTTCATGCGCCCGACATATTCTTCTAAGGTCGTTAATTTATCAGAAGCTGTTGTATGAAATAATAAAAGATCCTGGAGTTTTTCTTTATTAGGAAGATCGTTTGGAATTCCTTCCTTTAAAGTTGAACCAAATTCCGTCCAGAAAGTTTCATAGGCTTCGCGGCTTTGAGTGATTTGATCTTTGAGGAGGGAAAGAATCTTATTTGTGACGTTTTTCTTGATCTGCGCCACTTGGCGATCCTGCTGTAAAATTTCGCGGGAGACATTGAGGGAAAGGTCAGAACTATCAATCAGACCTTTGACGAAGCGCAAGTAATTCGGCAGAAGTTCCTTGCAGTCGGCCATAATAAAAACGCGTTTTACATAAAGACTTAAGCCGTATTCCATTTCGCGGTTATTAAAATTCCACGCTTTTTTAGATGGAATAAATAACAGTGCACTAAATTCAAAGGTCCCTTCAGCTTTGTAATGGGCATGTTTTAAAGCATCGTGCCAATCGTGGGTCAGGTGCTTGTAAAACTCTTTATATTCTTCAGCTGTGACTTCAGAAGGACTGCGAAGCCATAAGGCTTTTTGCGTGTTTAAAATTTCATCCTCTTTTTCGCCCATCATTTTAATAGGGGACGCGATAAAGTCAGAATACTTTTTTATTAAAGATTTTATAACCCAAGGGTCCGTAAAATCTTGAACTTCTTCCTCATCCGCAAAAGTTTTTAAATGCAAAGTGATGCTCGTCCCAGTTCCTTGCGGTCGGGGCACTTCATCAATTGTATAAGTGCCATCACCATTCGACTGCCATAGGATTCCCACCGAAGATCCGGCCTTCTGCGTGTGCAAGGTCACTTGATCTGCAACCATAAAAGCAGAATAAAAACCCACGCCAAACTGACCGATCAGCTCAGGCCGAGTTTTAAGTTCGTCGTTAAGCTGAGCAAACTTCTTTGTTCCCGATTTGGCGATTGTACCAATGTATTCTACGACTTCTTCGCGGGACATACCGATGCCGGTATCCATAATTTTTAAAGTCTTCGCCTCTTTATCAGATTCTAAGCGAATCAAGGCTTCATAATTATCAGGGCGCAGATCAGGTTGAGTCAGGGATTGAAACTTCAATTTATCAATGGCATCAGACGAGTTTGAAATCAGTTCCCGCAGAAAAATTTCTTTATGTGAATACAAGGAATGAATCATCAGATCCAAAAGTTGTTTGATTTCAGCATTAAAGCTTTGTGTTTGTTTGGCCACGAATAAACCTCCGATTGGCTAGGTATCTAGCGCAAATCAACGGGTTTGACACTCGAATTTTGAGGTTTTGGCGGGAAAAATCGAACCTGCTGGCTGTGAAGAGCGACTGCTTTGAGGATGATCCGGTGCTTGCCGCGCTCGCGCTCAATGATATTTCTAAACCTAGTGAACTTCGACGGCTAATGGAACCCAGCCGCAGGGAATGTCACGTGCAGCATGGCTGTTGTCGGCGTTGATCCCACCATCGGGTGCGCATGGATCAAAGAGTCGCCGTCTGAGGGTGTTGAAACAAGATGGGCGATCGCACCCATATTAGGTAACCCATCCACTATATTTACTTTTTAAGGTTCCTTTTTAAAAGGGTTAAAGTCTTTACAAGCATACCCCCGTATGGTACCAAGTCAAGAGAAGAAAAAAGGAGCTCCGTTTGGCTAAAAAAAAATCGACTTCAGCTGTAGGTGAACAAATGCACGCAGACCACGCGACTCAATTGGTTCGCTTAAAAAGAATTAAGGGGCAAGTGGAAGGACTCGAGCGCATGATTTTAGATCGGCGTTATTGCACAGACATCGTAATGCAAGCAAAAGCCGCAGGCTCGGCCCTGAAGTCATTTGAGTCCGCCATTTTAGAATCCCACCTTCGAGGCTGTGTAAAAAATGTGATGAAATCAAAAGATGCTTTTGAAGCTGAGAAAAAGATCCAGGAAATATTAGAACTTTTAAAATAAGGATGGAACTTCTGATGAAAACTATTTTTTTAATTTTAGGCCTTGGACTTCCCGCGTTGGCTCATCATGGTAGTCCTACCCAAGCAGATTATCAGTTTTTTAGAGATTTAACTTTACGAATCCGATCCGAAGCCACCTTTAAAGTTCCGATGCCGTCAGGTGCCGACATGGTTTACGACTACAAGCTCGAGTTCGGTGAGCCCGTTTATGATAAGCCCTTGATGGGAGACACCCATTATCGCGGCGATAACGACCCCACTTTTTCCCGTGATTTCTTCGATCGAATTCTGCTTAAAGAAGGCTCTTATGTAAAAATAGGGGGCGAAAAGCTGCCTCTGACTTGTGTTTTTGTCAGCGGCTTGGATAACCGCTTTTCCGTAGAGAGTTCTCCCTTATTTCCACAACTTATTATGAAGGTCTATCTTGTCGCCAACGACTTTAGCTGCACTGGGCCTCTGACTCCAGGGTGGCCTGATAATGGTGGAAAAAGCGAGGCCTGGGATACATATGTTTTTTTTGAAGTTCGCGATCCGACAATTATGCTTCCAGTAGAAGCCGTGATTAGATATCGCTGGAATGAATTTAAATCGGTTTTGGTTAAATGATGAAATACTTAATTTTAATTTTTATCTCATTTTGCGTTTTGATAAAGAGTCGAGCTGAAACTGTATGGTACCCAATGCCGCCTGAGGCCTACAAATTAGGTCAAGTCTATCCCGAAGCCCAACGGTTGCTTTTTGCCTTCGATTATGGCCATGCCCTAGTTTACGAAAAGCTTCTTATTGAACGAGGCCAAATCACAGACCCTGAAAAGTTTGAAAAAGAATTGCTTGTCCAGATCATGAAGATCTTAAAAAATCCACCGGCGACAAAAACGGATGAAGCGGACATTGCTCCTCAGTATGTTTTTACGTTTCCAAAAATTTTAAATTTATTCGATTGGTCTCATTTGCTACATCAGTTTATTTTGGATGTTCTTGCGACGTCAACGGACCGTGGGCCTGCGATGACGAAGCGGGTGCAGGACTTGTATGTCCAGTACCAGCTAAAAAAAATGATCGCGATCACTGATGTCTGTAAAACGATGCTGTTTATGGATGGACACTATTTTTCTAAATCTTTCCGTCGAACTTTCCCTAGCTTTAATTTGCTGATCTGGAGTTATCATTGGTTTCAAATAAAACTATATGATGATTTGTTACTTCCGACAAAAGCTGAGCGGGATGTGGCCGTTGCAAAGACGGTGGCGAATTTTAAAGCATTGATCTCCGACCTGCCTGATTCAGCCGATTTTGATATGATGCCTGAGACAGCTAAAGAAGCACCGAATTTTGCAAAGATGTTCCCGTCGATTCCTTCTGCTTTTGATAACAACCATATGCTGCATGATATTGTGTCTGATCTTTTAACTTCAGAAAAAGTCCTAACGTCGAACTTAAGAAGTGAAGGTATCAATATGGCAAATATGGCTTTAGATCCAAATGCTTTTAAATCTAATAATTGTTTAAATCCCTAACTGATGGAGAAGATATGAAAAAAATAGGTTTAATTTTAATGATGCTGACAGCTGGTTTCAAAGGTTGAGTTTTTATCAAACTCGGTCACGACCACTTTGGAAGTGTATTTAAAAATGGATGGCAATTTTATCTCTGCACAAATTAAATAACGGATTTATTTTGCACAGAGCTGGCGTTTTTCTTATTTTCAAGAGCCGCTCCAGCTCGCGCCAGCAGGTCCACTTTTACCTCAAGTTTTTGAAAGGCCTGACCTACCTCCTAATTTTAAGTTGGAACCCACCTTTGAATCAATCAAGACAGGTTTTTTAGAGCAAAAGTGCATTTATTGCCATCAGCCTGGGCATGAGGCATCCAGAGTCCCTCTTATAACAAAAGAAGATTTGCTGAATTCCCCTTTAGATATTGTGATTCCTGGGAATTCAGCAGACAGTGGTCTGATCTTGGTTTTAGCTAAAGATGCGCGGAAGCCGATGCCGCCAAAAAATTCTAATGCACCCGCAGTCACTGAGGAAGACATCGTCATCCTTAAGCAGTGGATTGATAAAGGTGCCCTTAAATGAAGGTTGTATGAATTCTGTTAAAAGTTACCAAGCGGCTCTTATTGCGGCCCTTTTCTTTGGATGTATTGCGCCTGGAACAAAGTTTTTAAGCTCTGTTATTCCACCGCAGTCAATGGCAGGTCTTCTTTACTTTGCAGCAGGGCTGGGTCTTTTTTTAATTTTAGTCCTGAAAAACGAAGTGATGACTTCTTTGCAGCAGTTTCAAAGTAAAGACCGAAAGTGGCTTTTGACCGCCACTTTGTTTGGCGGAATCCTTGGACCCGCCTGTTTAACCTACGGCATGTTACGGATTAGCGGTTCAACGGCCTCCCTGCTTTTAAATCTTGAGTCCGTGCTGACGTCGCTTATAGCTTGGTTTATTTTTAAAGAACATTTTGGAAAAAAAATTGTCGGCGGGATGATTTTTATTGTCACTGGATGTGTCATTTTATCCCTTAATTCCCTAGGAGGGAGTGGACAAGACACAGTCGCTGGATTTATTTTCATTTCTTTAGCCTGTTTATTTTGGAGTTTTGATAATAACGCCACAAGAAATATTTCTCATCTGAATCCGCTTTTGACGGCGTCGATTAAAGGTCTGATCGCAGGATCTTCAAATTTATTTTTAGGCTTTCTTATTGGTGAAAAATTAAAATTTAATATTCATTTGCTGGAAG
>JAYWDA010000339.1:0-6623 GCA_043780105.1 Pseudobdellovibrionaceae bacterium
TGAAAAAAAAGAAATTTTTCCGCGTGGTGATGAGTATTTTGCGGCGCTGAACTTAACGCCCTTTAAAAAAGTAAAAGTCGTGATCATGGGACAAGATCCCTATCACGGTCCCAAGCAGGCTCACGGCCTTGCCTTTTCCGTCAAGCCGGGAACGCCACTACCGCCATCGTTAAAAAACATTTTTAAAGAATTAGCTAGTGATCAAAACGTACCAATTTCAAAAAGTGGACATCTGCAAAAGTGGGCGGATCAAGGAGTGCTGTTATTAAATGCTGTGCTGACCGTTGAAAATGGCGCGGCCAATTCCCACCAAGGAAAAGGTTGGGAGCAATTCACCGATCAAATTATTCATGTTTTAAATGACCAGAAAAAGAATTTGGTTTTTATTCTTTGGGGTAGCTACGCACAGAAAAAAGGCGCCTTTATTGATCGAAAAAAACATCACGTGATTGAATGTGTGCATCCTTCACCGTTATCGTCGCACCGCGGATTTTTTGGATCAAAACCATTTTCAAAAACAAATGAATATTTGATTTCCACAAATCAAAAGCCAATTGATTGGGCTTTGTTATAAAATTAAAACCGATAGATCAGTTGAGCAATGATGGCCTGATTGATATTGTTTCTTGTGCTAACGTCTTGAATCATGCCACTGCGTTGAGTTTCATTAAGTGCCAGGCGAAAATAGAGTCCATCGCGCAAACGATACTGAGTTCCAAACTCTAATCCTGTGAAATTGTCGGCTCTAGCTCCGGTGATGTTAGGCTGCGGAGATCGTCCATTCATATTGGAGAGTTGCTGATTCTGGGCAGAGATATCAAAACTCAGACGCCCATTTTCAACCATGATTTGCACCAAATTTGTTGTACCAACTGCATAGTAGTGATCATCACGGTTTGTTCGATAGACATCTAAGTTGGTATCTGTGGTGTAACGATATTGATCCAGAGCATAGCTTCGCACTGAGGCAAAATCAGCGTAGATATCTAAAACAGTTTGAATCCGCCAACCATGTGAATAGGTGACCATTCGAAGAGTTGAGCCAAAGACATGGACCGAGCTGATAAAATCAGAATTCCTAGGATCAGCAGATAAATTAAAAGGCGTGCGATTGTCTAAGGCCTTTTTAGGACCTATAAAAAGGTTGTAACCTTGTAGTGGCGCGCGGTCTTTTGGGTTCAGATTTTTTTCATTATAAGCGACCATGCCAATTTCTAAAGATGTTTTAAAATCTTGATAGATAGAATTCATGAATTCGTTATCAAAACGACTTTTGAAATCTACGGTGGTGATCAGTTTCTTTGGGCCCGCTCCCGACTTAAATAGTGGAATCTCTGTTGTTATGTTTTTAGGAGAACTATTTTCTGGGATAATGTTTAAGGTCGAAATTTTCCTAACATATTTTGCGGGCATCAGATCGTCGATTTGTTGTGGGACTTTAAAAATTGTTTGTAGGTTCTTTTTAAAGATGGAGTCACCATTTTCAGTCATCAATTTTTCTAAGTAATGTAAAGTTCCCGGTAACGAAGAATCAAAAATATCATTCAAAGTCTGATTCTTAAAACTAAGAACCCCGTGATAATCTAAAATCATATTCCAAGTCATTGTTGCTATTTGCGAACAAAGCAAAAGATCTAAATCTTTCAAGTTTTCAGTCTGGCACATCAGGGTCTTTTCATAGATCGAATTAATTTTAGACCAGTTAATGGGTGTCTGCAGATGAGTGGTACCGTCAAATAAATTTGAATTGACCTCTTTTTCCCAAGCCACGCGAGCAGCTTCCTTATTTTTAACTTCGTCGCTAACGCCTAAACCTAAAGTCAGATGGGCTTCCAGAGATTTTTTAAGATAAGTTTTATTTCTTAGATCGGATGCAATAAACGCATTTATTTCTGAGGGAGATAAAGGATGCGTAACCGCTATTCCATTTTTCTGCAATAAAGCTTGGCTCATAAAATTCCGCCTTAAAGCCATCGCGTAAATTTTTTGCTCAAAAAGACTGTTTAAAATTTTCGCAAGGTAAACATCAGAATCAGCCTGCTTTATAATTGTCCAGCTGACTTGCGTGACATCGACTTCGTCGATAGGCGCCCAGTTCACCCAGCGCAAATGGTACTCTGTCGCGGTCTCTTGCAGTTCCAGCATATCTTGAAAATATCCTGACCGGCGAGCAAGCTTAGTTTTTTCAGAAAGAAAATTTTGATCTTGATTCCAATCGCAATGAACTTCTGTACCTGGATAATCAGTCTTTTGCGCTAAATTATAAATTTTTTGACAGGTGTTTTGGGCCCAAAAGGTATTTTCGTCAGCTTTAAAAACGGAAAGATAAATCGCAGTCTTCGGCGCCTGGGCCTGCGCACTGACTGTTGCTGCCACGAGCAAAAGTAAAACTGCAAAATTAAGGCGTAACTGGCTTAGATTCATAGTCGATTCACCCTTTTATGTTTATAAATTAATGCTTAAAATGCGATTTCTGCTGGACACAACTTTTTGTTCGATTCGTGATAGCGATATCAATTCCAAGCTCAAAAACACTGTCACAGGCAGCGCCAAATAATTCTTTCAAAGACGAAAAATGCCATGAATCTTCGCTGGCCAGTTTTCCGGCATTGTGAATGGCCTGAATGACAGCAGGTTTCCTATTTTCTTCATGAAGTTCTATAATGGCTAAGGCGTCATCTTGCGACAGCGCCCAATGAAGATCGGCTTCGTCGGCGCTAATAACATAAAGCAAAACAATATTTGGATCTAAATGATGGGCCCGAAGGTAATATTCGCGATGACTTTTTGCTTGAAAATAAACCCATGAGTGAGCAGAGTATTTTTGAACAAGGGCGATGGCTGACTTTATAGCAGCGCCATCTTTAAATTCGGCGTTGATCACAACGCGTCCGCCGGACCAAATAAGAACCTCTTCAAAGCTTGGAATTTTTTGATTTTTCCCTTTTAAGAATCGACAAGATTTAATTTGGGTAAAGGATTTATCTGCGATTCGTCCAGAGCAGGTTGTTTTATCTTCTAGATTTTCATCATGATAAATAACAGGGACGCCATCTTTGGAAACATGTAGATCAGTTTCAATAATATTGGCTCCGGCTTGTCGTCCAATTTCAAAGGCATCCATCGTATTTGCAGGAACAGAAGAAATAACCACACCTTGGTGAGCGCCAACGGAAGGTCCTTTTATTCGACCTTTAAGGACTTGAATCGAATTTTCCGGTTCAGCAAAGGCCTTCAAGTAAACAAGGATTGAAAATAAAATAAGTCCAAGCTGTCTCATTATGAGAATCCTTTCTGACTGAATTCTTATCAATAAGGATATTCAAAAATGAAGCCTATTTGGATGACGTATAGATTGTTTGAGAATCAGGATTTAAAGGAAGCGACAAAAAACGCTAATCAGGGCGCATTCCCGTTCACCGCGCACTAAATCTGAGAACTTTTAAATAAAGGAATTTCAAGCAGGGTTCCCTTAAATCCAAGTCGGTGCAATTGTTCACGAAAAATATCCACAGAAACACTCTGACTAAGCGGTGGATAAAAATCGTCATGATGATGGGGGATGACAACTTTAGGCTGAATGATCAGCGTTTGTTCTGCCGCAATTTCTTGAATGGAACTATGGCCTTGTAGGGGCGCAAGCAAAATATCGATCTCTAGCTTTCGGTACTCTAGTAATTCTTTTTCACTGCAGCCTGCCGAGCTGATAAAAAGAACTTTTTTCCCACCGGCTTCAAATAAGTAGGTTTGCACAAGGCCCTTTGGGTAACCTAAGCCAAGGCCTACGGCGTGGAAACAGCCGCGCACACCACATCTTTTAACTGTTGAAAGAACAAGGGGTATATCGAAGCTAACGTGAGAAGAGTGAAAAGCCCGTACCTTTAAGGGTGCAAAAAGAATTTCCTTATTTTGAGCATTCATGAGGCGAGGGGACGGGACACCTCTTAACTTCAGGACCTGACCCGTCAGTCCTGGAGCAAAAACTTTTAAGTCTGTGCCTGCGACAATCTCAGGAACATCAAAGGTATGATCAAAGTGACCGTGCCCTACAAAGAGGGCTTTTGTATTTTCAAACGACTTTACATTAAATGGAGATGCTTCGCCCTGACCCCGAGACAGAAAGGGATCAAAAGCGATCTCGCCTTCCTTGCATTTGACAATAAATCCCGCAGTTCCAAGCCAGGTTAGTTCCATGACTTAACTATTTATTCCAAGGCAAAAATGCGGTCTCAAGACCCTTTACCTGTGGCTTTAACTCAGGCATATGACGGACGATAACCTTACTTAAAGTGCCTTCGTCATCAATCCAATTCAAACCCTCTTTGGTGTAATATTCTTTGCGGTAGTAGCTGGTAAAAAATCGATCTGCCATTAAACGACGGGAGGCCATCAAGATAAATATTTGAAATTGCGTTTCGCCAAAGCCAAAGTTTTTTGGCCGAACTTCTTCGCCCAAAGTTCCGACTAAAAGATCGATCATCTCGACGTTGTCTTTACCATTTTCGTCTTTTCCGTAAACTTGATTGAACTTTTCAAGAACCTTTATTTGTCGGTCATCTAACGGTTTCCCTGCAGGAAAGAAATCTTTATAAGAGCTGATGGGCTTTAAGCCAATGCCACGTCGGAATTGATTGTAGCGGGGAACCCCACGCTCACGATCGCGAATGATATCAACCATCCCTAAATCAATCGTTCCGTGACCTGGAATTGAAAGCTCTTGCATAAACTTCGGAAAATTATTTAAAACAATCTGGCCTGGTAACTGCGTTCCAAAAGAATAGTACAAATCTTTTAAGTCATAGCCTGCCATGATCGGATAACTTTTCTCATTTCTAGTATCAACAAAAGGCACCGCATTGATTTTGCCCTTGGCGCTCATTCTTTGAAGATTGATATTTTCTGGAAGTAACGAATGCAAACGGTAAACAGAAGTAAATTCCTCTGTGATACTAAATGGAACCCCATAATTATTTGTTTTATCGCCAACAATTCCGCCGATCAAATAACCGGTTTGCGTGCCTGAAAACCAATCTGTCTTATTAAAGCCCGGGATATTCTTAATCAGTTTTGACCAAGTTTTAGGGTTGGCAAATCCATACCAGTTGGCATACATGCCCTTTTTTAAAGTCTCATTCGGTAAGATAGCTGGCGTCCATTCAACCGTATGAATTTTTGCAAGAACTGCCGTGTTGATCAAACGAGCCGTATTAAAAATTTGCTCATCAAGTTCTTTTTCACTGAAAAACTTTACTTCGTCGCCATTCGTCCATTTGAAGTTTTGAGTCTTTTTATCAAAGGTGACATGAGTTTTTAGTAACATGTCAGCAATCGCGTTGTGTTCTTGCACGAACAAAGTGTGAAGCATGCTTAAGCCCACCCACCAGTTGTCCCTGAAGCCAGTAATTTCATAACCTTTGTTTTGCTTATTATCTGCGATGTTGAGCAGGTCATTTTTCGCAAGGATTTCTCTTCCGTTCACCTTTGCGGTGCGCATTCTTCCTCGGGAAAAAGTTCGCACCTGATTTTGCTCGTCTTGATTGCTGCCGTAAATCTGTGATCCATCCCACCAATGAGTGACATCGTTTAATGAAGTCCTACCGAATTCGCTTTTATACTGATTGGGGCTTAAAGGATTTTCTTTAGTTCGTTCAACCGTGCGATCGGGACCGCCATCGACGCTGATTTTGTAAGGGTTTTGATCCATATTACGGCCATGGGTTAACCAATCATGATTCATAAACTGAATCCAAGAAGCCGCCAACAAATTCAAAAAAGGAACTGGCTTAAACTCGTCCCGAGTAAAAAATTCTTTTGAAACTAAAGCTGGGTTTGGAGTCATCACTTTTTCAGCGGCATGAAGATCGATAAACTGGGGAGCCACATTTCGTCCAAACGCCACGCCAGAAGCTCCGGCATAAGGATTTGCTAAGTCATTGCAGGTTCCATCAGCAGTTCTAAAATTTATATTCACTTTCGAGCAATCAACGGGAGTTTGCCCAGAATAATTCACATGCGGATCATGAAGACTATTTTTAAGCAGTTCTTCGCGAATATGTTTAAGAACAAGCATTCCCCCGACCTGTCCTTTTTCAGACCAGGTGGTCCACGGAGTATCGGCCAAAGAAGAACTAGGAGTCCGTTGCTCGACAGGTGGCACGGTTTCAGGGCCAGTCGCCTTCTGAGCACAAGAAATAAAATAGCTACTGGCAACGACGGCGCCGAGGATGAACCTCTTTTTCATAAAAACTCCTTGTATGAATTTTTAATTAATATCTTTTATTTTATGGATATACGGCTCCTTGTGAAAGGCCTAATTTTATACCCGACCAAAGGCCTCTAACTCTTGATCCAAGATAGAAGGATGGAAATGGCCATGCTACATTGAGGCTGTCAGCTCGGAGGATCAATGAAAGTAAAGGGATTATTTTTTATGGCACTAGCCACAGTGCTTGTAGGTTCGCTCCTTGCGTATACCTTTGTCGACCTTTCCGAAAGCTCACGCACTCCCAATGCTGTTGAAAGTAAATATGAATCCTTGAAGGCCTGCGAAAAACAAGAAATCTTGTGGCAGAAAATTCTAGCTAGCACTTATAAAATAAATCCTGATTACAATAGTTTTGGTG
>JAYWDA010000340.1:0-4722 GCA_043780105.1 Pseudobdellovibrionaceae bacterium
GAAGATATTCCGCCGCCTCTTTCGTATTTAACCATATGAAATTGTCAAAGAGCTGTGGGCCTTGAGGCCCTTTGTGTATAGAATTCATCGTACTCCGAAACTCCCTGCTAAACAATCTAGGAAATGCTCGTAATATGCCTCGGCAAAAAAAATAAATCGGTCGATTGCGCTGCTGCAATTAGGAAGCTGTAAACTTATCCACATTTGGGTTTGTGGATAACTCAGGGTTTAGCTTCGCAAGTTTCCTTTTCGGCGTGTCGCCGATGCCACATATTGCACGAAGCGTTTTTTGCAGTTCTTCAGGTATTCCATTCGTGCCCTTAAGCAGAGAAGTGAGTGCCTTTTTTGGATTAAAATGTTGTGCTCTCAGCATCTTGATGTCCGATTCTAAAATGAACCTGGGCAAATTTAAAAAGACGTAATTGGCGATGTCAGATTTTGTGATCTCACCGGCCTCAAATTCTTCATTTACCGATGCCACAAGAAGGTCAATTGCTTCATTCGCATCCTTCGTAATGACCACTCTGTGCTGATCTCGATTTTCATAGTTTTCAGTTTCTAATTTTTGATCCCGATTTTTTCTTCTTCCTAAATTATTATTATCCATTTTAACTTCTCTCTCCTGTATTCCCACCACCACCCGATGTTTTAGTCCCAGGTTCCTGACCCCTTTCAAGCGTAGAGTGGGAGGGGTCAGGAGCCGACTAGGGATGCCAAACGAGGGTGGTGGTGGGGATATCTTCTTGGATTGTTTAATTGTTTTTCAATTCTTCGTTCGAAATACCGCGACTTAGTTTTAGCAACAAGGTTGCTGAAACGTTGCGTGAACTTTCTATAACTTATCGACTTCAGGTTTTCAGTAGCGAATGGCTGTTCGCTTTCAGATCTTTGAGCGATGTGGTCAGCTCCCGGAATCTAATCGGTGCATTTTCAGGATCAGTGAGCCACTCGTCGAGGCGGCCAAAGCCAACAGGTTTTGCCCAGTCGGGATAGCGCGAATCTTTAATCGCCTTTGTCAGCGCTTTGAAAATGCCGGATGAGTTGATCACGAACACTACGGCCTGGATTTGTTTTCGGTCCTGATAAGTGTCGAATATTTTTCTATAGCGCTTCTGACATTTGGCCGTCAGCTCAATTTCTAAAGCCAAATTACGAAGAGAGCTTTCGCCGTTCAATGCAAGAATCGCGTCTGGAAATTTTAGTTTTTCCTGGCGGTGGCTCCAGTGCCGATCATCCTGGTGTCGTCGCTTAAGTTCGGCTTCGCTCGTGAAGTCTCGTATCGCTTTTGCCCGCATAAGTCGGATCAAAATCTTTGAAAGGATCTCGTCGTGTCCGATATGTCCCGCGTAGGGCGCAGTCGATACCTCATGACCTACAAGCTGTTGAACAGTTTTGTGCCCAGCATTTGGGATAATAACATTTTTCGCGATGGCCGAAGGATGCGGAAGAAAAAACTTTTCTTCCTGAAGAGCGCGCCATTGGCGGGAGCGCCAACTTCTGGATTTAGTTCCAAAGAACTCATCCCAAATTTCCTTTGTTAAAAATCCCATCTTGGCCGCGAATCTAATTTCCTCGGCAGGAATTTGTCGTGGCCTCACTTGGAGTCATCCCAGCGGGCCGGCTCGGTGATGAGGTATTCGAAGTGTCCTTCGATATAGCGATTGCCTTGAATTTTTCCTTCGACCCAGCGGGACTCAACTTGTGGGCTTTTCAAGGACGGCACGACTCCCTGGCTTACGCCGTGAGAAACCGAGGCTCGCCCTTTTAGAAAAGCCTCCTTCTTTTGTTTTTCTGTTTCATCATGAAGAACTGATCCGGCGATCAGACCGGCCATGCCGCCGAGGGCAGCGCCCACCACCACGTTTCGGGTCCGAAATTCATTATTATTTCCAGGATCAGCAATCCCTCCTAATAGCGCGCCAGTTCCTGCGCCAATGGCACCGCCGAGACCCGCACTTTTGTTTTGGGTGGCGCAACCTAACGTCATAAAGGCAAGTGTTAGGGCTATCAAATGAATCACAACAAAGTAATAAAACTGGGCCTGCTCTTTTTTCAAGAGGCCTCCTTTTCAAAAGGATTGATGTGCTCAGTTCGTCTTGGCTTTTCATCTCGCGAGGATTGGGATGCTTCTAATTCTGGAGGTTTTGGCAATCCTTCAGCGATGGATTTAAGCGGGATCTTTAAATCTTCTGTCGACTCCAAATCAGGAAACTTTTGAAACTTCAACCTTACCGCTTTGCTTCCAGCTTCATGTGGAACCACCATAACCGCTTCACCGACGCCAAGTTCATTTTTAAACTGGTTCGGATGGAAGATAAATTCTTCGACCTCGCGGGCAGAGGCATCTCCTGTCGATTCAGCTGCGAAAAACCCTTTCTTAGTTCTTTCTGTGTACTTTACGGTTTTAACGGTGCCGATGACGCTCGAAAAATATTCCGCCGATTCAGGATCATTGCCGCGCATGAATACTTTAATGTTTGCGTTTGTAAGGATGGAATTCGCAATAGCATCGCCCAAAGTTTTGATGTCACCCAAGGCTTGGTGAGCAAAGACGACCCCAACATTGGCACTTCTAGATTTGTTCAATACAGAAACGAATCCAGGGTAGAGGTACTCGGTGAAGTCATCGAGAAAAACCGAATAGAATCTAGTCTCAGCTTGCTTATTCCGGTGTCGATTCGCAACGGCACTTTGTAAACATTGAAGGACCATCTTGCCAGTAGCTTTTCCAAGAAACGGAGACAGTAAAACGGGAAGCTGAAAATAAATTATTTTATTTTCAGCCAGCGCCTTCTCGAGCGTAATCTCAGGATTTTCGCTATTAAAGATGATGTTCGTTTCGCCAAAAGCAAAATGACTAAGGGCCGCAGTCAGTCCACTAGTCTTTTCAGCTCTGTCAGATGTCGGTGAATCAATGAAATTTGCGAGCCAGTCTTTGAGCGATTGATCCGTAATGTTGCTCAATAAGTGTTTTAGATCTCTCGGTGCCGAAATCGCCTGATACATTCGCAAGAATGTTGGCTTGATTTTAAGCGCCGCAAAGACCCGCATTACTTGGGAGAAAACTTCAAATTGAATGCTTCGATAGTAGGGGTTTTCGAATTCGAAGGCGTTAAAGACGCGTTCCGAAATTTCTTCCGGAGTTCCACCAATCAGTGGGTTGAACTGACTCGATTCTTCGATATGGCTAAGACTGACAAGATGAAAGTCAGATTCGCGCTTTGCTGCCTTCACGTAGGCCCAGAGCTTATTGAGTAAACTTCGATCCGATTTACCGTCAATTAAGATCAATCCGCGATTTTGCTGAATATCCTGAATAGCCCAGGGGAGAATGACCGATTCAGTCTTACCGGCGTTGGTTGTTCCAATGACTTGCGTGTGCATCGCACGCTGCTTGGTCTTGATAAAAACCTTTTCGTCGTTAATTGTGATTCCGCAGAAGACTGAATTTTCATCTTTTGCAAGAATGGCGGAATCCCGTTTGCGCCGCTCAATTTTCAGTCTAAGGCGTCTGACCTAACCCCCTTAACATAAGCCAGGTCTTATGAGAGGCTTTGGCGAAAGAAAGGGTTTTTTATGCCTAGGAAGAAATATACAACAGAACAGATTATTCAGAATCTTCGAACGATAGAAATCGAAGCTGGTAAAGGGATGACAATTGAAGATGCCGTGCGCAAGCACGATATTCCGATCCAATCTTATTATCGTTGGAAAAAAGAATATGCAGGCATGGATTT
Organism: Pseudobdellovibrionaceae bacterium; assembly: GCA_043780105.1. Lineage (GTDB taxonomy): Bacteria > Bdellovibrionota > Bdellovibrionia > Bdellovibrionales > Bdellovibrionaceae > JAYWDA01. Next base: position 3,738 of record JAYWDA010000340.1, read on the forward strand.
ATCCCAAGCAAAAAAACTTAAAGAACTTGAAATAGAAAATCATCGATTAAAAAAGTTAGTGGCTGATCTTTCGATAGATAATCAAATTTTAAAAGAAGTTTCCAAGGGAAACTTCTAAGCCCTGCCCGTAGGCGTGAAGCTATTTTGCATGTCAAAAAAGTGCTTCACGTCAGCGAACGCAGGGCTTGTCAAACGATACAGCAATCAAGATCAACCCAAAGATATAAATTTATTCAAAATGACTTTGATGATTTTATTCGAAAAAGAACGATCGAATTAGCTCGTGACTACGGCCGTTACGGTTACGAGCGCATAACCGAGATGCTTAAATTAGAGGGCTACAAAGTGAATAAGAAGCGTATTGAATTAATCTGGCGACAAGAAGGCTTGAAAGTTCCGCACAAGCAGCCAAAGCGGGCAAGACTTTGGTTAGCTGACGGTTCAACGATACGCCACAGGCCAGAATACAAAAATCATGTATGGAGTTATGATTTTGTAAGTGATCAAACACATGATGGCAGAAAATTTAAAGTCTTAAATATTATTGATGAATACAGCCGTGAATTATTAATCAGTTTTACTGCGCGAAGGATTAGATCCCAGGACGTAATTTTTATTTTAGCAAATCTATTTTTGAAATCTGGAATGCCTCAATTTATTAGATCAGATAATGGGCCTGAATTTGTAGCAAAAGAATTAATGAAGTGGTTCAAAAGTTTAGATGTAAAGCCATTATTTATACAGCCAGGAAGCCCATGGGAAAATGGCTTTATAGAATCTTTAAATGGTCGAATGCGCGATGAATTTTTAAATGGCGAAATATTTTTTACACTGCTAGAAGCTCAAGTTTTAATTGAAAGATGGCGATACAATTATAACACGAAACGGTTGCACAGTAGTTTGGGTTATAAACCGCCAGCTCCAGAAACTTTACAGCCTAAACTGATTGAGCTTGTGATGTAAAGCTTCTCGATGTAAGTGGTAC